>JAHHKH010000210.1 GCA_018679695.1 Maribacter sp. | reverse complement strand
AAGGTACCCTCATCTTTACCGCTAAAAGGGTTATAAAAGGTTGAAGAACTCATGTCTATAGGGTCTTGGGGGGTAAAACGTAGGTCCCACTTAAACCGCTGAATTCCTTTGGAAGGTTTAATAAATTCTTTTTTGACCACCTTACCGTTGGAATTTCGAATGGTAAAAAGGAGTTTTGCCTCCTGCTCTTCCTTTTCAGTCTTTAGCGTGGCATAGTCGGGGTAAGGAGTGTCTTTGCCATCCTTGATCAAAGCTTCCTCCCTTTCGGTACGTTTTTCCTTTAAGGATTTATAATCCTCATTATAGTAATAGGTGATCATCGCCACTGGGCCTAGATTGGGCGCACTGTAAAAATTGTCGCCCTGGAAGGCCTTTCCAGGTAATCCTAATGGGCTGCTTTGTTCCCAGGACAATGCATCGCGAATAGGATAAATTATGGCTTTTTCCGAAGGAAATTTGTTCTCGACCGTTCTCAAGGTCGAATAGTCGTCCAACACATAAAATCCCCTACCGAAAGTCCCCAATACCAAATCATTTTCCCGGTCTTGAATGGCAATGTCCCTCACGGCGATAGTTGGTAACCCTGTTGCGAGTTGCTTCCATCGTTGTCCGCTGTTCGTAGAAAAGTAAACACCGAATTCCGTACCACAAAAAATAAGATCTGGATTAATATGATCTTCTTCCAAGGTATAAACGCTTCCCCTGTTTGGTAAATTGGAAGCGATACTTTTCCATGTTCTTCCCTTATCCGAAGATCTGAAAATGTAAGGCTTAAAATCCCCGTACTTGTGATGGTTAAAAGCCACATAAACCACATTGGCATCATGCCTTGACAAATACACTGAATTAACATACGATCGGTTGGGAGCTCCATCGATTGTGTTTATTTTTCTCCATGTAACGCCATCATCTTCAGTAATATGTACAAGTCCGTCATCCGTACCAACAGCTAGCAAATTTGCGTCAAGCGGAGATTCCGATAGGGCAACAATACTACCATAGAGCGATGTGGAACCGTTTTTTGCCACGGCATCGATACTCACTACCCTGTCATAGACCTTCAATTTGTTCCTATCCAATTGTCGCGTAAGATCGTCGCTGATCACCTTCCAGCTATTCCCATAATCATCGGAGCGGAACAATTTATTCGCAGCGAAGTACAATCGCCCAGCAGCATGTTTACTAACGACCAGCGGTGCATCCCAATTGAATCGATAGGCATCCTCCCCTTGGCGTTCCCGAGGTTGGATTCCTAGTTTTTCACCACTTTTTTTATCATACCGAACTAAAAACCCATATTGCGATTGTGCATATACAATGTCGGGATTGTTAGGGGCTACCTGTGATTCAAAACCGTCCCCACCATTGGTTATAAACCAATCACTGTTGGTGATACCATGAGTGGTAAGCACTCTAGAAGGACCTCCTAGACTAAAATTATCCTGAGTACCACCATATACATTATAGAAAGGTTTGTCATTGTCTACAGCTACTTTGTAGAATTGTGTTACGGGAAGGTTCTCTTTAAAGTCCCATGTTTTTGCAGCATCGAAGGTCTCATAGATACCTCCATCGCAACCCACCAACCAGTGTTCGTTATCATTGGGATCGATCCACATCGAATGATTATCGACATGCTTATAATCCTCTCCTACTTTGTTGAATGTCTTTCCACCATCATGGCTTACCGACATCCATGTGTCCATGGAATAAATAGTGTTTTCATCTATAGGATCCGGGATAATCTCTTGATAGTAATTACCACTTGTTTTATGGTCTCCCCTTTTCTCCCAAGTACTCCCTCTATCAGTTGAGGCAAAAAAGCCTCCTTTATCATCAGCTGCTTCAACAATAGCATATATGATCTCTGGATTCGCCGGTGAAATTGCCAGTCCGATCCGTCCCAATTCCGTTTCGGGGAGTCCATCATTGATTTCGTTCCAGGTGTCCCCTCCATCGATACTCTTGTGCATTCCCGAGCCAGGGCCACCACCTACATAGGTATAAACATGCCTTCTGCGCTGCAATGTCGAAACATACAATGCATCTGGATTTCGCGGATCCATAACAATATCGTTGACTCCTGTATGCTCGTCAACGCTAAGCACAGCATCCCATGTTTTACCGCCATCTTTTGTTCTATACAAACCACGTTCACCGCCTTTGCTCCATAAGGGACCTATTGCAGCTACATAAACAATATCAGAATCCTGGGGATGTACAATTATTTTGCCAATATGTTCGGAGGTTTTCAGCCCAACGTTTTCCCAACTCTTGCCACCGTCGATTGATTTGTATACCCCATCACCATAGGCGACTGAACGCTGATTGTTGTTCTCGCCGGTTCCGATCCATATTACGTTGGTATTGTTGGGGTCTAGGGTAACACATCCGATGGAATAAGACCCTTCCTTATCGAATAAAGGGGTATATGAAATGCCGGAATTTTTAGTTTTCCAAACACCACCAGATGAAGTAGCAATATAGTATTCAAAAGGATTGTCTGGGTTTACGGCAATATCGGAAATACGTCCCGAAGTCAAGGCCGGACCTATACTCCGCCATGAAAGACCGTTGATCGAAAGCTCGTCTAGAGGTTGTTTGGTTTCTTTTTTTGTTTTTTGGGCGAGCCCCAATTGCAGGACAAGACATAACATTACTAATGCGGGAAGGGTTGATTTTGACATGTTTACTGATTTGATTATTAGAGTCGGCCAAGCTTGGTTGGCAGGCTAAATATATGAAAGATTTCTAAGCGGAATATCTATTTTTGCTATAGAAAACATCCAATTTATAAACCAAGTACCCCACTACAAGATTCAAAAGACCAAGAGCCGTTTCAAAGGGTTGGGCGAAAACCAGATAAACAAGCACCCATATACTCAATGTTAAAAAGATGATTTGTGGAATCGGAAAAAACGGACTCCGAAAGCCGTTGCTGGTGGTCTTCTTTCTTCGTATCACAAAGACCGAGGCTACGGCCAAGGCGGCAAACAACTGAAGCACGAAACCACTGTAAATCATTACTTGTTCAAAAGTACCGGTAAACAATAATAACAGCGTAATGGCGGTTTGGAGCCAGATGGCCCTTAGTGGTACATTCCCTTTGGTCTTTACCGCGAACCATTGCCAAAGCCCATGGTCTTCGGCCATCACCTGGGTTACCCTGGGACCCGCCCAGACCATGGCACTTATACTGGAAATAAGCATAAGGGCTATCGCAAAGCTGATCAACTCCCCTCCGTTTTCCCCAAATATGGAAATGGCAGTCAGCTGTCCGATTTCCAATTGCCCTTGAATAGCTTCCAAGGCATTCTGTTTTAAGAACACGAAGTTCAACAATAGGTAAAGCAGACTCACTACAAGGGTTCCCAATAGCAATGCCCTCGGTAAATTTTTTCGGACATCCCTGATTTCATCAACGATATAGGCAGCGGCATTCCAACCCGAATAGGAGAAGGTAACGTATACGAAAGAGACAGCGAATGCAGGTAGCAACAGCTCCTGTTTCCAGCTATTGTCAAACAAAAAGGCAGATGATTCCGAAGTCCTAGACAATCCAAAATAGATAATTACAAGGATTAGAACAATCTTGAGCAGGGTGGTTGAATTTTGGAATATACTGCTCCTTTTGATACTTAAGGAATGAAAAAAACTAATTAGGAGTATGGTGAAAATGGCCAACACCATATCCGAAAGACCAAGGTAAGGAGCTACATAGGCACCCAAAGCCATACCCGACAAGGCGATCGGGGCCGAAAAACCGATAGTCAATGAGACCCAACCTGATAAGTAGCCCAGTGAGGGATGAAAGGCCTTTGATAGAAAATGGTATTCCCCACCGGAGCGTGCCCAATAGGTTCCGATTTCGGCATAGCTCAAAGCACCACAAAGTGCCATTAATGCCCCCAAACACCACAAT
>JAHHKH010000207.1 GCA_018679695.1 Maribacter sp. | reverse complement strand
TTGGCATACTCTGCCGCAACATCCATCAACAATAGATCCCCATCCTTACATTGCAGGTTATTCTCGATATAGTGCAGGACATTGGCATTGTTCCCAGAAGCGATGATAGGGGTGTACGCGAACCCTTTGGAGCGATTGCGCACAAACTCATGCAGCAGTTCGGCCTCGATCTCATATTCCCAAACCCCAGGTTTTACAAACCCCAAAAGACGACGAAAACCTTTTTCGGTGATGTCGCAGGCCGTTTGCATCAGAGCGATTTCCTCTGGCTCCTTTACCCCACGAATCTCCTGCATGATAGGGAAACTCTTGGCTGTTCGGTGTGCTGGGAATTTTTGTTTACAGTCCAAAATAAAACGGTCTTCCCTGGTTTGGGTCGTAACCGCTTGCCGATAATGCTCATTGGTATTGAAATAAATGGTATCTGCCTCGGTCATTAAATCGAAAAATACCTTGTCAAAATCGGTCAACCAATAAATGGTCTCAATCCCCGAAACCTCGGTAGCCTTTTCTTTGGTCAATTTGGGCCCTTCCCATACAGCGATATGATTGTTGGTCTCACGTACAAAAAGAATTTCCTTGTGTTTTTTATCCATTGCGTCGGGAAACAACAACAAAATACTTTCCTCTTGATCGGCCCCACTCAGGTAAAAAATATCACGATGTTGCTCAAAGTCCAAGGTCGCATCTGCACTGATAGGATAAATATCGTTGGAATTGAAGACTGCGATACTCGATGGCTTCATGCTTGCCATGAATTTCTTGCGGTTTTTGATAAAAAGTCGGTTACTGATTTGCTCGTATTTCATTCGCTTGGTATTAGATTGCTAAATTTAATAATTCCTGTATTGAAAGTACCAATATCCAAATTTATTTATCTTAGCGCGGACGAAATAAAATCTTACTTCCCCATTTTTTTATCAAGTTTAAGCTATTTTAAAATTCCGGGTATTTACCCGATTAAATCCATTGTATGAAATCAAGACTAACCATCGTTATATTTCTTTTTTTACTTTCATTCACCACCCATTCCCAGAGTGATGCAGGGGTATTCAAAAACCTGAACTTTCGATTTATCGGCCCTGAGGGTAATCGTACCATCGCCATTGCTGGGGTTCCTGGCAATCCTATGATCAACTATATTGGTGCTGCTTCCGGGGGATTATGGAAAACCGATGACGGTGGTGTCACCTGGAATTCGATTTTCGATGACTATGAGGTATCCTCGGTGGGTTCCTTGGCCATTACACCCTCAAACCCTGATATTGTTTGGGTAGGTACAGGCGAAACTTTTGTGATCAGGCCTGCCCATGCTATGGGCGACGGTATCTATAAGTCGGTGGATGCCGGAAAAACCTGGAAAAATATGGGTCTTGAAAAAACAGGAAGAATTGGGCGTGTGATCGTACACCCTACCAATCCCGATATCGTTTATGCTGCAGCCTTGGGGCATACTTACGGTCCCCAACAAGACCGCGGGATCTACAAAACCATTGATGGTGGCAAAAGCTGGAAGCATATACTTTTCATTGATGAAAATACAGGGGCTGCCGATATAGCTTTGGACCCACAAAACCCAGACCGACTCTTGGTAGGTATGTGGTCGATACTTATCAATACCTGGGGTTTGAACAGTGGTGGACCAGGTGGTGGTATCTACCGTTCCCTGGATGGGGGCGAAACATGGGAGGCCATGTCCAAAAAGGGGTTGCCAGGGGGCAAGGACAACCCTGTAGGCAAAACGGGAGTAGCGATTTCACATTCCAATCCCAATGTGGTTTATGCCCTTTTCGAAATTGATAGTCCGGCACTCTATAGATCTGAGGACTTTGGTGAAACCTGGACTTTGCAGACGAGAAACCACGATATCAACGAACGTGCACCGTATTATACCCGTATGGCGGTTTCAACCGGGAATCCCAATGAAGTATATTTTGCTAATGTCAAATTCAGTACCTCCAAAGATGGGGGCAAGACCATCAAAGGGGGGTATAAGGCCGGTGGTGATAACCACGATATTTGGGTAGACCCCACGAATGCAGACCGTATTCTGGTTGCCCATGATGGCGGAGCGAGCATAAGCCTTAACCATGGCAAAACCTTTCAACGAATTGTATTGCCCATTGCCCAAATGTACCATGTTGCGGTTGATGACCAAATCCCTTACAATGTCTATGGGAACCGTCAGGACGGCTATTCCTACAAAGGGCCAAGCAATAGTCTGCAAGGTTATATACCGATTGGTTTATGGAAGGGTGTTGGCGGTTGCGAAAGTGGTTTTGCGCAACCCGATCCCTTTGACAATACTATTGTTTGGTCAGGTTGTTACGACGGGGGTCTCGAACGTTACAATACCAAAACAGGCCATGCCCAGGACGTACGTGTTTGGCCCGAAGCCAGTTATGGTTGGGCTCCGGCCGATCTAAAATACCGCTGGCATTGGAATTTTCCCCTAGCCTTTTCGCCTCATGTTAAACACCGGGTGTATGTAGGTAGCCAATTTGTACATAAAACCGATGACAACGGCCAAAGCTGGCAAGTGATCAGTCCGGATCTGACAACCAATGATAAATCGCACCAACAAAGTTCGGGCGGCATAGCAACCGACAATTTAATGACCTTCGATGGCGCTACCTTGATCAGCATCAAAGAATCGGACATCGAAGCCGGTCTGATCTGGACGGGGAGTAATGACGGACAAGTGCATCTTAGCCGTGATGCAGGGAAGAATTGGACGAATGTAAGCCCCAATATTCCCGATTTGCCGAAATGGGGCACTATTTCGAATATAGAGACTTCGCGATATAAAAAAGGTGCCGCTTATATCAGTGTTGACCTTCATCAAATGGGTGATTTTAATCCTTACATTTATAAAACCACTGATTATGGCCAAAGTTGGCAGCTGATCAGTGGCAACATCCCAAAATCGGTTCACAGCTTTGTACATGTGGTCAAAGAGGATACCAAACGGGAGGGAATGCTCTATGC
>JAHHKH010000178.1 GCA_018679695.1 Maribacter sp. | reverse complement strand
GATCAGTGGCATATTCCAATTGTGAAAACAGACCCCCATAAGAAATACGTTCCTTATTATTATAGGCAATTTTCTGGTCAGTATCATAGGTGTTGAAAGCCGCTTCCCATCCAGAAGGTCTAAAGCTCTCTGTCGCCGTAACAAATTTGTAGGTACCAAAGCCACCATAGGTATCATGATTATTGTTCTGATCTCTTAGGCGAATGTTCTCAGTCCATGAATTCAACCCATGAAAATCAGCAACTACCCTGAAGTGTTTGCCATAGTAGGTCCTCAAATCAAAACCAACATTCAGTGTTAAATTATCGGACAGTTGTTTTTCAAGGTTGGTAATAAACCCAAACCAGTTATGCAAGTTCATGGAAGCCCTTGTAATATAGGCATCCTCAGAGCCAAAATACACGGCATCACCATTGGTTACCTGTGAATTTTGGGCATAAATGGCATCATAGTCTATACGTCCCTCAGCTGTTCTAATCCTATTTCCACGATTACCTGTACCCCCACCGTTTCCGAATGAGGCATATAATACACTTGATAAATTGGTGGTTTCATTGATAACCCAGTCCCAGTTAAGGTTGATAACTGGCTTGTGATAGAAGTTTCTTCTTTCAGTCAAGTACTGGCCATTGTAGGTACCCCAGTTGTTATTATATCGTTTACCATACTCTAAATAGTCAGAAATTGACTTGGTGAAATTCTGATCGTGAAACTGCGGTGCACCGGTAATCAAAAAGTTGAAATTATGCGAATCATTGGGTCTGTAACCGGCAGAAATAAAATAGGTCTGGCCCTCCCCAAAGTTTCCTTCGTTGTAGCCATCTCCTTGCCAGTGCGAAAGCATTACACTAAGACCCCATCCTTTATCGGAAATACCCGTATTATATCCTGCTGATGTCTTGATATAGTTATCGTTGGCAATAGTGGAATACGCAAAGCCTCCTTGATTCATTTCGGTGGACTTGGTCACAAAGTTAACTGTACCTCCTACTGAAGAAATGGCCATTTTAGAGGAACCGAGACCTCTCTGGATTTGGACAGCGGAAGCAATATCATTCAAACCAGACCAGTTTGACCAATACATTAATCCGTCTTCCATACCATTGATCGGTTGACCATTCAGTAGAAATGCCGTATTGTCCTGGTCAAAGCCACGAACCCTCATATTGGTATCCCCAAAACCGCTTGATTGACCTGAAACATAGACAGAAGGTGTATTTACCATAGTCATGGTCACATCCTGGGTTCCAATTTTTTCCTGAATGATTCTAACCGGAATGGAAGAGACTGCAATTGGTGTTTGTCTATCACTTGCAAGGTCAATAATTCCTGTACCTGTAACTACAACTTCCCCTAATTCCTCAGCATCGGGCAATAATGATATCGTTCCTACACTACCTGCAGCGGAAAATTTAACATAGGTACTAACATAGCCGATATAGGAAACGACCAAAGTTCCCGAATCATTATCAACATCAATGGAAAAATTCCCATCAAAATCGGTTGATGCACCTTGTGTTGTCCCTTGAACGACAACACTCGCCCCTGGAAGCGGTCCTCCCAAATCACCATCTACGACGGTCCCAGTAATTGTTACTTGTGAAAATGCAATAGCAGTTACTAAGAAGGCTGCTAAGGCCATGTACATTTTTTTCATTTTTTCAGTGTTTATCTTGGTTAAAATTCGGTGCAAAAATGTATCATAATAAATGCACGAACATTAAGCCAAGGTTAATTTTTTGCGATGTTAAATTTAACATAAAATTCGCATATGGAGCACTGAAAAATAAGAAGTTATCAACCTTTATTAAGAAATGAAAAATACGCAGATTATTTCTTAAAAGAATGCAAAAGATTCAATGTAGATGAATCATGATCGGATAATTCGGAACTTTCTATATCCTTGAGGATATTGGTTGCCAATTGCTTGCCCAATTCAACGCCCCATTGGTCATAACTAAAGATATTCCATACCACACCCTGAACAAAAATCTTATGCTCATAGGCAGCAATCAAAGCACCCAGGCTTTTTGGTGTCAATTTGTTGATTAGAAAGGTATTGGTAGGATTATTCCCTGTAAAAACCTTAAAAGGAAGCAGCTTATTTGTTTCTTCTTTCGATAGGTTTTTTCCGCTTAGTTCATCGCGAACCTCAGCACTTGTTTTACCATTCATAAGTGCTTCGGTCTGGGCAAAGAAATTGGCCATTAGTTTATTATGATGATCGGTATCACCATGTAATGATTCCTTGAATCCGATAAAATCGGCAGGGATCAGTTTTGTTCCTTGATGGATCAATTGAAAGAATGCATGCTGTGAATTGGTGCCAGGTTCCCCCCAAATGATTGTTCCGGTTTGGTAATCAACGGGATTGCCCATACGATCGACACTTTTTCCGTTACTCTCCATGATTCCTTGCTGCAAATAGGCCGAAAACCTACTCAAATACTGCGTATAAGGGATAATTGCTTCGGTCTCCGCATTGTGGAAATTATTATACCAAATGCTCAAAAGTGCCATAATAACAGGAATATTGCTATCGAAATCGACCAACTTGAAATGTTCGTCCATTTCATTGGCCCCTTTTAACAGGGCATCGAAATTTTCATAGCCTACTGCCAAGGCAATGGTTATACCCACTGCACTCCATAGCGAAAATCGCCCACCGACCCAGTCCCACATGGGAAACACATTTTTGGCCGATATTCCAAATTCCGCTATTTTCGCAGCATTTGTTGATACCGCCGCAAAATGTTTAGCGACATCTTCTTGTTGGGCAAACTTTAAAAACCATTTTTTTATGGTAGTGGCATTGCTCAAGGTCTCCTGGGTTGTAAAGGTCTTTGATACCACAATGAACAAGGTAGTTTCAGGATTAAGTTCCTTTAAAATTTCATGAACATGGTCACCATCTACATTGCTTACAAAATGGGTCTTTAAATGGTTCTTATAATATTTTAATGCCTCGGTCACCATTGCCGGTCCTAAGTCAGATCCCCCAATTCCAATATTGACAACATCAGTAAATGCTTTTCCTGTATACCCCTTTGCTTCACCGGAAACAATACTATTGGTGAAAGTTTTAATATGATCCTTAACTTTATAAACCTCTGGAACAACGTTAATACCATCTACTAAAACCGAATCTGTTTTTTTTGCACGCAATGCGGTATGCAGTACTGCCCTTTTCTCTGTTTGATTGATGGCTTCTCCACCAAAATATTTATGAATGGCATCTTTTAGATTAACCTCATCGGCCAATTCCAATAAGATTGAAATGGTGTCTTTTGAAATTCTATTCTTGGAAAAATCAAAAATGTAATCATCCCAATGGATACTAAAATTCTTTGCTCGATTCTTATCATTGGCAAAAAGTTCCTTTATATGGGTATCCTTTGTTAAATTAAAATGTTGTTCAAGTTTTTTCCAGGCGAGGGTTTGCGTAGGGTCAGTGTTCTGTAATGACATGTTACTCGTTAAGTGTTAACAATTCTTCTTCTTTAGGTTTCTCTATGTATTCAATACAATCTAATTGCTCTTTTTTTGGGGCTATAAACGAAAAATAATCTGGTCGGAGTGATTCGGCCAATGGCTCAGCTTGAGGTAATTCTTCCTTTAGGGGATCCACTTGTCTACCATTTCTCCAGAAACGATAACAAACATGTGGACCTCCTGTGTTACCTGTCATTCCTACCCATCCAATAACATCGCCTTGACGCACAAACTCGCCCCTACGAACATTTTGTTTTTTCATATGTAGATACTGCGTTGAATAAGTGCCATTATGGCGGATCTTAACATATTTACCATTACCCCCTCGGCGAGTTGATTCTGTTACCGTGCCATCGGCGGTGGCCATAATAGGTGTACCAATTGGAGCGGCATAATCCGTTCCCTTGTGCGGTCTAACCTTATAACCGTAATAACGGATTCTTCTTTTAAGATTGTAACGTGAGGATATTCTACTGAACTTTACTGGAGCCCTTAAGAAAGTTCTTCTCAGGTTATTGGCCTCTTCATCAAAATAATCCACGATATGCTTTAAGGAATCATTCTCATAGGCAAAGGCATATATAGGTTTGCCATTATGCTCAAAATAAGCCGCCTCAATGGGTTCTGCTCCTGCATAGATTGAATCGTTGATGTATTTTTCCTTATAGATAACCTTGAATTTGTCCCCTTTTTGAAGTCGAAAGAAATCTATGGTCCATGCATAAACTTCAGACAAGTTGTTCGTGACGTTGTAATCTATACCTTGCTCCAATATTGCTTCGGACAATGACGTTTCTATGATACCGGAAGCTTCACGCTCAACATATTTAACTTCTTTCTTGTCCTTATAAGCAACCACACTATCCCTTAAATCTACCACGGTATAATTAATAGCGTCGTTCTCATAAATAAAAATCTGGGCTGTTTCGGTAGTATCCTTTGATTTTAAGATAACGTAAGGTTTGCCTACACGAATCCTACGAACATCGAAAGTGTCTTTAAAATCCTGCGATATCTTGGCAATTTTTGGGTACTCTACCTTGTTTTCAAGCATTAATTCCCCAAAACTATCGCCATTTCTAACAGTGTCATGCTCCACAGTAAAATCGTTAAGATTAAAACCATAGCGTTCTACAATTTCAGGTTCTTCAATTACTGCCAGCGTGGCAACATTGTTTTCCGTTGCGGTATTGGCATTATCTTCCTTGCAAGAACCAAGTAAAACCAATACGATAAATATGCCCCAATATTTATACATTATGCTCTTTTTAGTTTGTCGGGATTGAACAAATGGTCTACCCATTGTTTACCCCAGTCGTTTAACTCCTTTCTGGTATAGATTTCAGGAAAAAATACGATTTTTTGAAAATTTGGAGGCAAGAATTCCTTCCAATTGGTACCTCCCGTAGCATCAACCTGGCCTTTTTCTTTTCCGAGATATCTATGGGCAGAGCCCAAATGCATCAAAGGCCAGTTTATGTTCGCATTAATATCCAATGTTTTTAACGCTTTGATCAGCGCTTTATTATCCTTTTTCCCTTCCGATAGCCCTAAATATTTATGATACATCGTACTATTCTTTACTTGCTTAGCAATTCTGATCAATCTTGGTGTATATCGATACTCAAACTGTTTAAGGGTCAAGGTTTTTTCACCCGTTGTTTTATCTGTTGCCCCTTTTTTCCAATAGATATGTTCATATAATTCCTCAATGGTATTTTCAGAGGTAAAATGGTCCCGTTCAGAATGGTGGACCAAGTTTTCCAAAGGCGTTGCATAAACCTCGATCATTCTATATTGGGCAGACTGAAAACCACTGGCTGGCAATAACGCCATACGGTATTTTAAGAATTGCTCCCTTTCCATGCCTTTTATCATGATGCTGAACGAGGAAATCAAAGCTTCATAATAACTATTAATGCGCCTTGCTTTTTCAATTAAAAAGTCAACATCCTGTGCTTTATGGTCTACAAATTGCTTTTGCTCATGTAAAATCAGCTTGAAATACAATTCGGTAATCTGATGGTACATGATAAAAATCTCCTCATCAGGGAAATAAGTACGTGGAACTTGAAGGCTTAAAAGTGTATCTAAGTGAATGTAATCCCAGTAGGTGAGATAGCGTTGGTATAGGAGCCCGTCTAAGTAAGAGCTTAAATCTTGACCTGAATCCTTATATTTTTCTTCCAGTTTTAGAATTTGGGAGTCAAGCTGCTCTTTGTTTTCCATGCTATGGTCAATCCATTACTATTTTAAACTGATGCTTTAGTCCATTATAGCCATCCAAATCGGCCTTTATAGAGCCTACGGCCAAATCGGCTTTAATACGAATAGGGATTTTATTTTTGTCCTTGGAAACCCAAAGCGTTAAACTTTCCTGCTCTTTGAATACCCTACCCGATTGCACCAATGGTCTAAATTTATGACATTCGACCTTACCATACTTGGTCTTGATGATCTCTGTTCCCAAATATTTCAGTTTAAAATTGAAAATGCCATCATCGTCATATAATAATTTCAATTTTATGGCCTCGCCTATTACAAGATCCTTAGGCTCATAATTGTTCCTTAGGTAATAAAAGGCCGAAATAAGGTCCTGAATGCTATCTTGGAGTGTAAAATTAATCTTTTTCTTGTTCTTTTTATCATTAAGAACAGCTTTATCCTTTTCATGGTCAAAATTGATTTCCACATCTTTTTTGTAACCTCCTTCGTTTATTTTACGAACAAACCTATAAGGTTTACCATCTTCTTTCCCAAAATAACTTTCATAGGTGTCATCGACCTTGAAAAATATGCTAGCAAAACCGGTAGTTTTTCCTTTTCCTACAACATGATAAACGGGCACACCGTCAATACTGGCCGTTTTCACCTGTAATGTCGCATAACTGGCATTCAACCAGCCATAATGCATTCTAAATTTCAACCATTCACCAGGTTGGAAAACAGAAGTACTTTCCTGGGCGGTAATACCAATTGTAAATGATAAAAACAATATCGTAATTAAAGCTCTCATACCTAATTCTTATGTAAAACTACTAAAAGTCAATCAATACATTTTGTTAGTTACAATTACATAAACAATTTTTATTCCAAAGTATTGTGCAAAAAAAAAGCCCAGTCGAATAACTGGGCTTTTCCTAAATAACCAACCAAACTTTAAATTATGAAAAACCAATACTTAAAGTTGTAAGGGAACCACCCCTTACTGAAACAAATTTAATACATAGTACTAGTGGTGTAAACCCTTTTAACGTACTTTAACTAAACCCTTAACAGTTATTTAAATTTGTACCTATAAAATTGGCAATTTGTTAAGAAAAATTGGATTCTTTATAGCGTTCCTCGTGACTTTTGTTCCCTTTCAATGGCCTCGAAAAGTGCTTTGAAGTTTCCCTTTCCAAAAGATTTTGCTCCTTTTCTTTGAATAATTTCTATGAACATGGTTGGCCTATCCAATATTGGTTTTGTAAAAATCTGGAGTAAATAGCCTTCATCATCCCTATCTATGAGTATGCTAAGTTCTTTTAATGGTGCAAGATCTTCATCAATTTCACCCACCCTATCCAAAACATCCTCATAGTAATTTGAAGGTACCGTCAAAAACTCTACACCACGGTCTCTTAATGCGGTAACTGTTTCTATAATATTGTCAGTGGCCATGGCCATGTGCTGAACACCGGCTCCGTTATAGAATTCTATATACTCTTCTATTTGCGATTTTTTCCTGCCTTCCGCTGGTTCGTTAATCGGGAATTTAATCCTACCGTTACCATTGCTCATCACCTTACTCATTAAGGCCGTATACTCAGTAGAAATATCCTTGTCATCGAAAGAGACCAATTGCGCAAAACCCATGACTTCTTCATAGAACTTGCACCATTTGTTCATTTCGTTCCAACCTACATTGCCCACCATATGGTCAATATATCTAAGACCAACATCGGGTGCTTTATAATATGGATTCCAACCCACAAATCCAGGTAAAAACACGCCATCGTAGTCAGATCTTTCCACAAAAATGTGTACTGTTTCCCCATAGGTGTGAATTCCCGATAAAACAACCTCACCATTTTCATCTTTAACCGTCTTCGGCTTTAAATAGCTTTCGGCACCACGTTTTGTTGTTTCATGATAACTTTTGGCAGCATCATCTACCCATAAGGCAATTGCTTTGACACCATCGCCATGCGCATTAATATGTTTATTGATTTCGCCTCCAGATTTTAAAGGTGAAGTGAGTACCAAATTGATCTTATCTTGGTGCACAACATAGGATACCTTATCCTTTAGTCCAGTTTCTAAACCTGCATAAGCCAAGGGTTGAAATCCCCAGGCGGATATGTAATAGTGCGCAGCCTGTTTGGCGTTGCCCACATAAAGTTCGACATAATCAGTTCCTAAAAGCGGTAAAAAATCTTCAGCCTCAGGATTTTCTTTTGGCAATTGTAATGATGTATTATCTAAGATAGACATGATATGTTGTTATTAGTTGAGTTTTGAATTTTGGACGTGTTGTCATTCCCTAAGTGAAATTCAGTCACTCCCTTACCACATTGCCCTAAGGTGGGCTGTAATATCAATTCTTTGTTTTATCATGTTGCTTTACTTAAAGACAAATATCGCAAAAAAAGACCATACAAACTGATAAGGATGCTAAAACCAATAACCAAGGCTAAAAAAGAAATTACTGTTACCCTCGGGCGACCATGAATACATTACCTGCAAGGGTCCCATAAAAGATTCAAAGCCATAGCTAAGCCCATACCCTGAAAAATCAGGTGATGTGAACCATTCACCGGTTCTAAAGATGTCATCGTCCACATTAGCAAAATTTGCAGTGAACATGATATGGTTCTTGGGTGCGATTTCCAAATCTAAACGGCCATAGGCCTTAACATAACTATTGCCGGGTAATGATAAAAAATCGTACCCTATAAAAGGTGTGAAATTATTGATCAAGTTATTGCCATAACCTCCTAGAACAAAATCGAAAGTAGTCACCCCGGAAGTTCCCAATTTAAATCCGCCCTCTGTTTCCAGATTCAATGATAAATTCTGAAGTAGTGGGAATGCTGCACCCATTCTTGACTTAGCAATCGAAAACTCCTTGAAGTTGTCGTTAAAATCAGAAGAATACAAGTATAAGTGAAAGTCCCCATCAAAATACAGTCCTCTTGAGGGGAAATACTTATCGTTATATGTATCCAATTTCAATTGTCCATAAGCACTATAAAAGGTGCTTTTTTCGAAATAGGTACGTTCCCCGCTAGAATTCAATATTAGTTCTGAAGTATTATCGGCCAAATCCCCCAAAGTTCTGGTGCTATATCTCAAGAACTTATGCTCAACGCCCAAACTAAAGGCAAACTCTTCTTGCAATACGGTTTGTAAATATACCTGGTTGGTTAGATCCAAAACATCCAAGTTCAGATTATTGACGTTTATCCCAAGAGGTACCTCGAAATTGCTCTGGATCAAATCAAAATTTATTTCTTTTTCAAAATCATTGAAACGTGAATTGAATCCAAAACTCCAATATGATCCTTTGTCTATATAATACTGTAGATTATAACGAACATTATCACCCAATATTAAATCAAAAGAAGCCACATCATCATTAAAAACAAAATTCTTGCGGGTTAGATTCAATATGGCCGCACTATTGTACAAGTCATCGTAATGGGCACCCACTTTCAAAAAGGTTTTATTTGGGGTTTCATTCAATTTCAATATGAGATCCTCACCATCGCCATGTGATAGCAACTCATATCGTATTGTTTCAAAATTACCCGTTGCTGACAAGTTGCTAATTCCTTGCTGCAATTTTTCAAATGTGGCCTTATCTCCCAGTTTAAATCTAAGTTTGCCCTTAACATACCCTCGGGTATAACTATCATTATTGCCTCTAATAATAAGTCGTGTGACCAACAAACTATCAATAGGCGCTATTGGCTTTCCTTCGAGGCGATTTTTATTTTGACCGGAAGCGATATTCTTCAGTTCAACTATCTTATCCTTTGCCGCATTTTCACCATTTTCTATGATTTCATCATCCAGATCAAAATCCATTACGGAATATTTTGCCATATCTGGTTTAATATAGATATCGGTCTCTGCTGATTTCTCGATCATGTCTTCTGCAGTCCTGAAATTATTAATCTGCAATAAAATCTCTGTGGCGGAAAGAAGGTTTTCCTTATCCCTTAATCCATGTTGCACATCAACACCGATTATGAAATTGGCCCCCATATTCCTTACCTCCTCAATAGGATAATTATTCACTACCCCGCCATCTATAAGCACTTTACCATTGATGGTAAAAGGCTCAAATAATGAGGGTAACGTTCCACTGGCCATTATGGCTTCCGGCAAGTAACCACTCTCAAGGTTGACTTGTTCCCCGGTCTCCACATTTGTGGCAATGCATATGAATGGAATTGGTAATTCGCTAAAATCATTAATATCCTTTACATGGTATAAATGTTTCACCAACTCGTGATATATGTTCTGACCTCCCGAAAAACCTTGTGGTATCGCAACCTTGAAATTGTCAAAGGGAAGACTAATGGCATATCTTTCAGAATCTTCTTTTTCATAAAATGTTTTTACGCCCCTCGGTAAATTATCCCTAATTAACCTATCGAAATCAATTTTCCTAAAGATTGAATCGAGCTGTGTTGCCGAATAGCCCGAGGCATAAAGAGCCCCGATGATGGCACCCATGCTTGTACCGCCAATATAGTCGATCTTCACCCCGGCCTCTTCAATCACCTTTAAGGCACCGATATGCGCCATACCTTTAGCACCACCACCGCTTAGTACCAGTCCTACTTTAATACCGTCTTCCTGTTCTAAATCCTGCGCATTGAGCTCAATGACAAAGAACAGTGATACTAGAAGTATAGCGGTAATTATTTTCATATTGACGATAGGTCGTGATTTTCAATGAAATGTTTCATAAATTTTTTTTGCTTTGGCAATGCCGACAACAATTGCCAAATTTTCGACCGATGCTTCCTTGACCCGTTTCACCGATTTGAATTTCCTCAATAAATCCCTTGCCGTTTTTTCACCAACCCCATCAATGCTTTCCAATACCGAATTTATGGCAGCTTTACTTCTTTTGTTCCTATGGAATGTGATGCCAAAACGGTGGGCTTCATTCCTTAGTTGTTGGATGATCCTTAAACTTTCCGATTTTTTATCCAAATACAAAGGTATGGGGTCTTCGGGGAAATATATCTCCTCCAATCTCTTGGCAATACCAATAATGGCGATTTTTCCTCTTAAACCCAAATCATCCAGGCTTTTTAAGGCCGATGATAATTGCCCTTTTCCCCCATCTATGACGATTAGTTGTGGTAAAGGTTGCGCTTCATCCAATAATCTTTTATAACGTCGGTACACTACCTCCTCCATTGAAGCATAATCATCAGGACCATCAACCGTTTTTATATTATAGTGCCGGTATTCCTTTTTCGATGGTTTCCCGTTCTTAAAGACCACACAGGCGGCAACCGGATTGCTTCCTTGAATATTACTGTTGTCAAAGCACTCGATATGTCTTGGTTCCTCGGATAATCGCAAATCTTTTTGCATTTGGGCCATAATTCTATTCGTATGGCGCTCTGGATCTACAATCTTGATCTGATTGAATCTTTCCTGTCTAAAATACTTCGCGTTTCTGATCGATAGGTCCAGAATTTTTCGTTTATCACCCAACTTGGGTACTGTAACTTTCAAATGCGGTTCTACAACAACCTTAAAGGGCGCATAAATTTCCTTTGACTCCGAATTGAAACGCTGTCTAATTTCGAAAATGGCCAACTGTAGTAATTCCTTATCTTCTTCATCGAGCTTCTTTTTAATTTCAAGGGTGTGTGATCTAATAATGGATCCATGTGATAGTTGTAGGAAGTTAACGTAGGCAAACGCATCATCCGCAATAATAGAGAATACATCCACATTATTGATTTTAGGATTTACTATTGTTGTTTTGGATTGGTAATTTTCCAGAACATTGATCTTATCCTTGATTTTCTGAGCCTCTTCAAAGTGCATGTCATTGGCCAGCAATTTCATTTGATTTTTGAAAGATTGCAACGATGATTTAAAATTTCCCTTGATTATGTGTCTTATCTCATCGATTTGTTTGTCGTAATCGAAACTGCTTTGTAATCCCACACAGGGGCCTAGACAATTTCCCAAATGATACTCAAGACACAGTTTATATTTGCCGGCTTCTATTTTCTCCTGGGATAAGTCATAATTACAAGTGCGCAAAGGATAAACATTTCTTATCAATTCCAATAATGTTTTCACCGTGTACATGCTGGTATAGGGACCAAAATATTCAGAACCATCCTTAATTAATTTCCTAGTTGGGAAAATTCTGGGGAAACGTTCTTTTTTTATACAAATCCAAGGGTACGATTTATCATCTTTCAATAAAACATTATATCGAGGCCGATATTTCTTGATAAGATTATTCTCTAACAAAAGAGCATCGGATTCCGTTGCAACAACTATATGTTTGATGTTGGCAATCTTTTTAACCAGGATTCTGGTTTTCCCATATTCATGGTTCTTGTTGAAATATGAAGCAACCCTTTTCTTAAGGTTCTTTGCCTTACCAACATATAATATCTTGTCCTCGGTATCATAAAACTGATATACGCCTGGGCTATTTGGCAGTGTACTAATCTGTACTTGTATTGGTAATTTGGACATTAAGTTCACAAGGGTTTTGTATCAAAAAGAACACTGTTAAATTACTATGTTTTTGATTAAACCATAGCACTTTACTTTTTTTTAACTTCACATCCGAACCTTAAGCCAAGTGTAGTGGTTTACAATGCATAAGTAATCATATCAATGCTATTTTTCTATTGACTATTTAATGATTTTTGCGCTGGTTCCATTATATTTATCAAAGCCAATGCTAATAATTCCGATAGCCTAACCTTATTTTGGCAACTCCTTGTAATAGTGTTACTTGCAATGGCTTAAATCAATTCATTACACTATTTTTTTCTTACAAGATTGTTAAAATTCTGTACAATTTGTGCATTTCAACGATAAAAATGTGCATTTTGTGGATATTTTTTCTACATTTAGACAATCAAAATCAAAAACCCCTTTTATTAGACATGGACAGTTATATTATAACCCTCGGCACTTACTTAATATTGATGTTGTTTTTTAAAGTTTATTTTGCAGTAGCTGCAAAAGAATAATTTCCACTTTTCATATCTTGTCGTAAATATTCAACTTCCCCATATGTTGAAATCCGATTTACGATTACTTTACACCAAATACAGGAACGAACTTTCCTCGAAAAAACTTGCGGATTCCAGTCTGCGAATCGCCAATCGTACTTTGGAACTCCCTATATGGGATTTCGATTATTATCACTTGTATTTACCTATAACAGCTAAAAAGGAAATCAACACTTCTTTTTTATTATCGGTGCTCCAGGGGAGGGATAAACATATCATTGTTCCCAAAATGGATGGTGATCATTTAAGCCATTTTTTACTTACAGATAATACAATTCTCCAAACAAATAAATGGAATGTTCCCGAACCCGTTAATGGAATTATGGTGGAACCGGAAAAAATCGAGGTGATTTTTTTACCTCTTTTGGCCTTTGATAAACAAGGTAACAGGGTAGGTTATGGCAAAGGATATTATGACCGTTTTCTGAAGCAATGTAAATCCGATGTTGTTAAGATAGGACTGTCATTGTTCGATGCTGAGGAAGAAATTGAAGATGTCATTGAAAATGATATTGCCATGGATTATTGCATAACCCCAAACAAAACCTACAAATTTTCCGGCTCCTGATTTACTTTTTCGTCCTTAGCTTCTTCTTGCTTACTGCCAAAGGCCTTTTTATTGAAAACCAATAAGATTCCGACTCCGGTACTTATGGCGGTGTCCGCCACATTAAAAACAGGGTCAAAAAAACTAAACCCTTTTCCTCCAAAATAGGGTACCCAATTTGGCCATGTACTATTGATCATAGGAAAATATAGCATGTCTACCACTTTTCCATAAAACAAGCCCCCATAAGGCTCATCGGAAAACAGTGTAGCAACCTGACCAACGCTATCATTGAACAAAAGACCGTAAAAGACCGAATCTATGATGTTGCCCAATGCTCCCGCAAAAATCAGGGATACGGCTAGAACCAGCGTTTTTGAGCTCTGTTTTTTTATACAATCAAAAAGCCAATACCCTATACCTGCCACCGCAAACAAACGGAATACCGTCAATATTAATTTAGCAGTGTCTTCTGAGATGGGTAAAAAGTCATTTAATTTTGCTCCCCATGCCGCACCTGAGTTCTCGATAAAATGAATCTTGAACCATTCAAAAACCTCATAGGATTCCCCCAGGGCAAAATGTGTTTTAATATATATTTTACTGATCTGGTCAATAATCAACACTAGACCAATAAGTAGCATAGATTTCTTAATACTCATTCTTCAAAATATGGATGGGCAAAAATAGGTATATTATTCGGTTTTCCTTAAGTAGATATTGCCTTTGGTCGTGGTCAATTTAAAATAATTATCCCCTTTGGGAATCCCATTATTGGAAATAAGGCCAAAATTAGTATTAGTTTCAATGATGGCCCCATTTGAGTACACATATATATCGCCGCTTTGGGTAGTTGCCGATGCCATACCCATTATAGTATAAAAATTACAGTTACCATCATCCAAGGTTACCCTAATGTCTTCATAGTTACCTGTAGCATATACATTCGCATTGACCCCAAAAAGGTTGACCTTCATATTTTTTGGAATCTGCACCTTCAAGGCTATGGAAATCACTTTATGTGCACTCAGTTTGTCGTTGGGTTTTATGAAGTTCGGGTGAAATCCTGCACTTACAGCTATCGTTGGCCCATCCTCTTCAATCTTAATCAACAAATCATTTTTGTATTCCCCGTCCATGAAAGCCTCGATTACGATATCTTTGGCTGAAGTTGTGGTAAGGTCAATCTGATAACAGTTATTGGCATCAATAAGTAAATTGGAAGTTTCAGGATTTTGGACGGCTTTTTTCACCACCTTTTGGGCGTTCAACATTCCAAAAGAAATGAATAAAACAAACATAAATACTTTCATTCCCATTACTAACCACGAAAAACGCCCCATTCGGGGCGTTTATATTATTTTTGCATATTTTTTGCCTCTATGCTCAGCGTAGCATGAGGAACCAGTTTCAAGCGTTCCTTATTTATGAGCTTCCCTGTTACGCGACAAATGCCATAAGTTTTGTTCTCTATACGTAACAACGCATTTTTTAGGTCACGAATGAACTTTTCTTGGCGGATGGCCAATTGGGT
>JAHHKH010000157.1 GCA_018679695.1 Maribacter sp. | reverse complement strand
AACTTACACATTGGAACAGATTCCCCAGGCCCATGCCTATGTTGAAAAAGGGCATAAAAAAGGAAATATTGTAATAACGGTCGTCCCGAGAAATTAGATGTGCAGGTGATCAGGAATGAAAACGCCGGGGTAAATTTACCCCGGCGCTATTATTGGTCTTATCAAAATAAAATACTTTATTCAATAATAGGGGTAACAACAAAACTTCTGAATTCAACGGGACCATGATCTCCTTGAATCATGAAAGGACCGGCTTCAGCCTCGTTGTTATCCAATGCACCTCCGGTCATACCGGGTATGTTTTGACTGGTAATTATCTCTTTACCATTGGCAACAATGGTAATTCGTCTTCCTATCAATGTTATGTCGTATTCTTGCCATTCCCCAGCAGGTTTTGCAACCATTTCATTAGGGGTTAGAAAGCCATAAATACCTCCGAAGAGAATGCTTGACGGTTCTAATCCAATATTATCGGCTATCTGAACCTCATATCTGCCACGCAAATAAACTCCGCTATTGCTTCCTTCCGGGTATCGAAATTCGACATGCAATTTAAAGTCATTGAATTTCTCTTTGGAAACCAAATTGGCCCCCGATTTTTCACTGGTCAAAATCCCATCCTTGACGAACCATTGGTTCTCCCCCATCGCCTTCCAACCATCCAAATCCTTTCCGTTGAACAAGGCTTTCGGTTCACCCCAGACCGGATTCTCGTTGTAGGTAAGCTTGGGTGCACGGGTCCCAACCCAATCATAGGTATTACCATCGGTATAAAGTAAGGTCCCTTTTAACTCTTCATTGTTGATTTCCCCGTTGAACTGGAGTAGATCACCTTTTTCCCATTGTGGAGGAATCGCAAATGAGAATTTACCATCGATAAGTTTGATTTCAGAAATGGGACGTGCACTACCATTCATGAATACAAAACGGCCCACCAATGTGCTAAAACCCGAATGTTTTACCTCAAGCCAAGAGGGAACTTCCTTACCGTCATAGGACAGTGTTAAGTTCCATTTCCCCTCCAATGATTTTGGTTCTTGTGCATTTAATTGAAGTGCTAGGGTTGCTACTAAAAATAATACGATTGGTTTAACTAGATTAATTTTCATTTTGAAATGATTAGATATTAGAATTTATGTTAGCAATATAGACTTTATTCCCTGCATCCTTTTTTTCTTCTCGTATCGATCAGGTAAATAATTTTCCAATCTTCCCCATCTTTGAACAACTGAAAAGAATTTACCCCACAATGACTATATGCATCATTATACCAAAACTCATAAGGTGTCCAAGCATTGGCCATGGCACCATCTACCTGTATGTTGAATGAAAGGAGTTTCTCCTCAAAGTTCACAGAATCGGGAATGCTCACTATTGATTTTAAAAATCTACTGAAGTCCTCTGTCCGCATAGCTGTTGTCCCATCTTTATTATTACCAATGGTCTGCGCGATGATACCCTCTGAAACGGTTTGCTTTATCAAGACTGAGTCTTGTTTATGGAAACCATCAAAAAACGCTTCGATAGTATTCTTCACCTTGGTTTCCTCAGATTTTTGGGCAGCACAATTCAAAGCAACCACTAGGAAGGTAAGAAGCAACAATCGATTCATAGTTGTCTATTTGTTCAAAAATAAGTCAAAAAAAAACAAAAGCCCATATAAGCTGCCAGCATATAAACTTCCCTGTTCTTTACATCGAGAACAATGCCGCAAAATCCTTACATTTATCGCTTCTAAACTAATATAAATGTCCAAGGCCAAAAAAGAATACAAAAGGGTTACCGTGAAATCACTTGTTGATATGAAAAAAAACGGTGAAAAGATTTCGATGCTTACTGCTTATGATTACTCAATGGCAAAAATTGTAGATGATGCCAAGGTCGACGTAATCCTTGTAGGTGATTCTGCCAGTAATGTAATGGCTGGTCATGAAACAACACTCCCTATTACCTTGGACCAAATGATTTATCACGCAACATCGGTTATTAGAGCAGTAAAAAGAGCATTGGTAGTTGTTGATATTCCTTTTGGCAGTTATCAAAGTGATCCTAAGGAAGCTTTGCGTTCTGCGATACGTATAATGAAGGAAAGCGGTGCACACGCTGTAAAGGTTGAAGGAGGTGAAGAAATTAAAGAATCGGTAAAAAGAATTCTGAATGCGGGAATACCTGTTATGGGGCATTTAGGATTGACACCGCAGGCGATTTATAAGTTCGGAACCTACTCGGTTAGGGCCAAGGAAGAGGATGAAGCAGAGAAATTGATCGCTGATGCCAAATTATTGGAGCGGTTGGGATGCTTTGCCATAGTTCTTGAAAAGATCCCGGCTGAATTGACCAAGAAAGTATCAGAGACCATATCGATTCCCACAATCGGTATCGGAGGTGGTAAATATGCCGATGGCCAGGTGCTTGTTATTCATGACCTTTTAGGTATGACCCACGAATTCAATCCAAGATTTTTAAGGCGGTACATGAACTTGTATGAAGATATGGGTAATGCCATATCCCAGTACGTGGCTGATGTCAAAAGCAAGGATTTCCCAAGTGATAAAGAGCAATACTGATTTTTAACAACCAGCAACAAAAAAATGCTTAAGCGATTTGTTATACTTGCATTTGTACTATTGAACATTGGCTGTGATCAATTTTCCAAGGATATGATTCGTAAGAATATTGATCCCAGGGCATATATTCAAGTTGTTGGGGATAATCTGATTTTGACCAATGTCGAGAACACCGGGGCGATGCTAGGTTTTGGTCAGGACTTCTCTCCCCTATTGAAATTGATTTTCCTACAAGGGCTACCCTTGATCGTACTTTTAGTTCTTTTGGCTAGAACCATGCAAAAATCGAATCTTAATCGTTGGATGGTACTGGCATTTGCATTTGTAATTGGCGGTGGTATGGGTAATTTAATCGACCGGATCGCTTATGGATCTGTCACGGACTTCATGCAATTGAAGTTGGGAGTATTAAAAACCGGTATCTTTAATATGGCCGATGTATCGGTAACCATAGGGGTGCTATTGTTGCTGTTTTTAACGCTTCGATATCGGAATTTAGCAATCTAAAAATGGTAAAAGCGCGATCTACCCCTCAAAATCTTCAAATTCTTTATGAGGACAACCACCTTATCGCAATCAATAAAAGGCCGGGAGATATTGTACAAGGGGATAAAACGGGTGATATTCCACTGAGTGAAGTGGTAAAACAATACATAAAAAAGAAATACAATAAACCTGGTAATGTTTATTTAGGAGTGGTCCATAGGTTGGATAGACCCACTTCCGGGATTGTTGTTTTTGCAAAAACATCAAAGGCCTTACCTCGATTAAACAAAATGTTTGCTGAAAAAGAAGCAACTAAAACCTATTGGGCCGTTGTCAAAAAAACACCCCCTAAAGCTAGTGATACACTCATCCATTGGTTAAAGCGCAATACCAAACAAAATAAGTCCTACGCACACATAAAAGAAGTGCCTGGAAGTAAGAAAGCCATTTTGGAATATCGGGTTTTAAAGCAATTGGATAATTACTGTTTGTTGGAAATTGATCTAATTACCGGGAGACATCACCAAATTCGCTCCCAATTAACGGCAATTGGCTGTCCTATAAAAGGGGACCTTAAATATGGTTTTGACCGCAGTAATAAAAATGGGAGTATTCACTTACACTCAAGAAAGTTGATTTTCATCCATCCTGTGAGGAAAGAAAAGCTCGAATTAACTGCTCCACCTCCAGATGATTCAGTTTGGAACGCTTGTTGACGTTTTTTTCTACATTTAATTCTTGAACAAAACACTATACCATGATTAAAAGAACACTATTCCTTTTCAGTCTTATTTTTTTATCTTCCTGCGGGAGTTATAATTCAATCGATACATTTTACAATGCACATAAAAACGATAATCAAGTAACTGCTGTTCGCGTACCACAGTTTATGCTGACCCTTATTAGTGGTATTTCACCCGAAATGCAATCGCTTGTTGGCAATACACGGGATTTAAGGTATATGAGATTCCCCAGTGCCACTCCTGCCAAGACTCAATTTCTAAACAAGCAAATGAACGGAATCACCGGTAATTCATTTATTGAGGTTTATCGCAGGAATGATGAATTGAAACGAAATGTAGTTTCCATCCGCGAGAAACGAAATAGTGTAAAGGAAATTCTAATCTATAATAATAACAACCTAACAGGTTCATTCCTCTATTTTAATGGTGATTTTGACCCGGTTAAAATTCGTGAAATGGCGAAGAACGATGAGTTTAATAAACTTGGCGAAGGCCTCATAAAACAATTCAGTCCAGGGACTCCAGGAATTAAGGAATAAGGCGTTGGATTATTGTTAGATGGTCATTTTGATGACCTAATGCTCTCTATTATCACAGAGCTTAATATGAGTATGCCCCCAAAAATTGTAGTTAGGGTAGGTATTTCCGATAGAAAAACGGCTCCTATGATTATCCCATAAACAGGTTGTACACTGCTGATGATACTGACCGAGGTTATAGTGAAGTGCTTGAAAGTCATTAAAAACAATGTATGGCCCACTGCTGTAGTCATCACCGCCAGAGCAACAAGGCCCTCCCATTGCCCTAATAGCCTGTCTGCTTCCACAAAAAATAAGGAAGGCAATAAAAACAACCCAATTGTAGCTGTTTGATAAACCATTAGCGTTGAACCATGGTAATTTTTGATCTTTGACTTTAAAATCAAGTTTCGCAATGCATAAAACAAAGCAGACAAAATACCGATACCAATAGCAATTGTGGAAGAATTTTCCAGATTGAAATCAGGAGCAAGAAAATAGATACCCAATAAAACCAACCCACCCAATAACAAATGTACTTTCTGAAATTTGGTCTTTAGCAAGAGCGGTTCCAGAAACGACGTAATAACCGGGTATGTGAACAGGGACAACATTCCTATCGCCACATTGGACATTTGTAATGAATAAAAATAGCTTAGCCAATGAAGCCCCATAAGCATGCCACTAATAAAAACCAAAGCGAAGTCCTGTGGTCTGACCTTGAGTGAAATCCCTTTCCATTTACAATAAACCAGGAGTAGGAAAAATGCTAAAATCCCCCTTGTCGCTATGGTCACGGGTACCGGCAATTCAACGTATCTACCCAGCGCCCCGGAAGTGCTGATAAATAGCATAGCCAAGTTTATTTCCAACAAATGGGAAAGGTGTGGATTCTTATCCTTCAAATTAAAAGTTAACGTGTAAGTTTTTTGGATTTTTCCCTAATTATCTGGGCCACTGGCTTGCCCTCCAAATGACTTTCCAACCAAGATAGGATATCCAAATAAAGAAAAGCGCGCTTTTCATAAGGGTGGTTCTCATACTTCTTAAGCTCGTTGTATAGTTTTTGGAATTCGTTTCGAAGTTCATGTGGATAAATATTGCCAAGATTTCGTAAAAATTTTATCATTTCTTTCTGTACGGCATGAAGATCGTTCATCTTCAATAAAAACTTATATGTACTTTTTAGTTGAAGCTCTAAATGATAATCCATCCCTGCTTCATAATGGGCAACCAAACTTAAAACCCTAGCAAAACACATGAGGTCTTCCCGCATTTTTAAGTTCTTGTTATCTATGATTTTCTTTAGGTAAAGGATACAATTTTTATTATCGCCTGTACCAAAATACAAGCAAGCGATCTTGTAGTACAAAATCATGATGTGGTGGGCATCTAATCGATCCCTATGTTTATTTATCCCATATTCGATAATCTTCACCAAATACAAACCTTTTTCAAAGGTCCCCTCAAGAAAATGAAGGTTCAATCTATTCGCATTGATATAGAGAAAGGCAAGAGAGGTAATATTGTCGTTTTTAGGAAAATCCTTGGACTCGACTATAGCTTCAAGACGTTGAAGTGTTTCTTTAAATTGAGAGCTATATTTTACAAAGAACAAGGATTCAAGAAGATAATGATTCCCTTTTAAATAGAAAACAGGGTTCAGATTGATCATCTTTTCATTTTCGTAGAACAGTGCTACCCACTTCTTGGCGTACTTATAGCAGGAAAGAAAATCCTGAATTAAAAAGCTATACCATAAATGCGCCTTGTAAAGCCACAGCTTTTCACGAAATCCAAGATCCTCAATCTCGTATTTTGGCATTTGTTTCTTAAAGTAAGTCTTCACGGTATTGAGGTCTTCATCATTGCGTACATAGCCCACTTTAAGCATAAGACCATAAAGCTGTAATGAGAGATTCGAAAGCTTGCTTGTCATTACGTTCTGCTCGGACAACTTCTTGGCCTGTATAGCCAATTCATCGGCCCTATCGGGAATACTTCTGGTAATATATTGGGTTTCGATGATCTTTTCAAGTTCCACGATTTCATAGGCGATATTCTTCTCTTCATTCTCTATGGCTGTATACTTAGCCTTATCCAATATTTTCAAGCTTTGCTTATAAAGTCCTTTTTGATATAAAATAGTGGCAAAATCCAATTGCTCCCGGAGCTGCACCCTTATATTCTGATTAACGGGATTTAGTCGAAGGCTAACTAAGATTTGTTTGTAGAGGTGGGCCTTTAAATTCGAAAGTTGCGACTTTTTTACGATTCCACTGGCCATAATCACCTTTTCATCGTATCGCTTTACTTTATCCAATAAATTGAACAATGCCAAGAATTTAGCATCGGTATTCACTCCCAATCGGCCTACATAAAGCTTAAATTGGCGTTTTTCAGACTTTGATAGCGATTTCACTAGAACAAACAATGCATCTTTGTGCGCATTTGTCATCGTAATAATAATAGTTTAACTCGTTGTATATTAATATCTTGTATGTTGCAAAAAGTGCTTTAACGTTGTAAATGCTAACCTAAAATTTAGGTCAATTAACCTATTGGACCTATATTCGTCAATGGCTAGTTAAAACTACGTAAATATAATGAGTAAAGATATAGTACAAATTTTTGATACCACACTCCGCGATGGGGAGCAAGTACCAGGATGTAAGTTGGACAAAGACCAGAAATTGGTCATTGCCAAGCGGCTTGATGATCTAGGTGTGGATATTATCGAAGCTGGGTTTCCAATTTCGAGCCCAGGTGACTTTACCTCGGTTTATGAAATTGCCAAAATTGTTGATAATGCCACGGTTTGTGGTTTAACCCGGGCCGTGAAAAAAGATATTGAAGTGGCTGCTGAGGCATTGAAACCAGCAAAAACCCCTCGAATACATACAGGAATTGGAACTTCTGATTCCCATATTAAGTATAAATTCAATTCTAACAGGGATGCTATTATAGAACGAGCTGTAGGTGCCGTAAAGTATG
>JAHHKH010000143.1 GCA_018679695.1 Maribacter sp. | reverse complement strand
GTAATACCCTGCCGGTAATGCTAAAGGTTGGGGTAACCTATTGGGGAAAACTGGATATCGTGGCAACAGACTCATTAATGGGTTGGACCTTACAGTTTGAAGATATAATGATCGGTCCCCCGGCCTGGACAAAAAGCAATGGAAAAGTTGATGTATATGCTTACCAGGGCGATAGGTTATTATTTCATAAGAAAACCGGGGTGGAATATTCTAAAACGGAAAGGGACCGTACTACTCACTGGGCTCTGAATTCAGTTGACCTGGACCAACTGCCGCCAAATATCGAGGTTACCCTGGTTATAAAGGCCCAGGGCAGTAGTTTTGGCTATCCACCTTACTTCAATTTAAGCGCCCGGAGCCCTGATCAACCCCATTATCATCAAATATATCAGTTCAACAACTCCTTTAACATCTTTATGTTTGGGGTAACCTTTATTATTTTCCTGTACCACCTGCTACAGTATTTGTATTTGAAAGACCAGATCTTTTTTTGGTTTTCCTTATGGCTTTTGTTCTGCACCCTTACACAGGCTATGGCCATTGGCATCATAATAGGCAATATGCCCAATTATCGCTACCCCTTTTGGCTATTTACGGCAAATGGCATCTTTTTTACCTTTTGGTTTTTTGGACGTTCTTTTATCGACTCCAGACGGAAGTTTCCAACGCTGGATAGATTTATTGTAGGATTGGCCTTGTTTGTCCTGGCTGAAATTACCCTAACTACCCTATATGTGCTGTTTTTCAATCCGGAAATAAGTTATACCGGTCTAGGAATTCATTATATATTACTCCATATCTATGCTATTCTAAGCCTCGTGCTATCCATTGTCCTATCCCTGAAGAAAGATCTCTTCGCCAGGTATTTTGGGATAGGCTCGTTTATTGCCAGCTCATTTCTGATTATAGGCACTCTTTGGTCATTAGGGGTCATGAGACCGCCTTTTAAAATTGACCCTTTTGCTACCGGCATGTTTTTGCAGATAATCATTTACTCCTTTGGGATTGCCTATCGAAGACAAAAATTAAATGAACAGAATGTTCTTGAGCGGTTACAGGCTACCCGCACCCTGGCAGAGGTACAGCGAATGAAAGATCTGGACAAGGTGAAAACACGTTTTTTCGCCAATATCAGCCATGAATTCAGAACACCCCTAACGCTGATCAATGGTCCCTTGCAACAGGCAAAAAAAATATCGGGGGATAAGCGAAACAATTCGGTTTCGCTTTCCGAAAAGGCATTTAAGGTTATCAAGAAGAATGCCCTTCGTCTGGAGATGCTGGTAGACCAATTATTGGACCTTTCCAAAATTGAGAGTGGCAAGCTACATTTAACCTTGAGTCAGGGAGATATTATTCAGTTTATTCGTTCACAGGTTTTTGCATTTGAGAGTATGGCCGAGCGGCAAAACATAAGTCTGAATACACATTTTCCAAAAGAATTGCCAAAGGCGTACTACGACAAGGATAAACTGGAAAAAATAATCAATAATTTACTATCAAACGCCTTTAAATATACTCCGCAGGGGGGTGCGGTAAGCGTTCAAATAAGTCATATGTCAACGAATATCCTCATTGAAATAGGTGATACCGGAAAAGGAATCAGTAAGCAGGAAATAGATCGTATTTTTGATCGATTTTATCGTGTGGAAGGTACAGAGGCAAAAGGTTCGGGTATCGGTTTGGCCTTAACCAAGGAATTAATTGATCTGCACAACGGACAAATTAGTGTTCATAGTGAAAAAGGGCGCGGGACTACCTTTAAGGTTAGAATTCCCATAACCCTTAACACGCTTCCCGATACTGTAGTGATCCAAAAAAAGACTGCCCCTGAAATACCTAGTCAGGAAACATTGATAACACCCTCGATAAATAATAGGACAAACCAAGCGTTGGCCAATACCGGTAATGAAGAAGAAATTCTCGTAGTTGAGGATAATATTGACCTCCAACACTTCATTTCAGAAATTCTACAGGAGCATTATAAGGTAATCACAGCCATGGATGGGTTACAAGGAGAGCGGATGGCTTTTGAGCATATTCCCGATTTGATCATCAGTGATGTGATGATGCCTAAAAAAGACGGTTATGAGCTTTGCAATAGCTTGAAAAGTAATATAAAAACAAGTCATATCCCTATAATAATGCTCACGGCCAAGGCCGGACAATCAAACAAAATAGCCGGCTTGATCCAAGGTGCCGATGCCTACCTTACCAAACCGTTCGATGCTGATGAGCTGTTACTGCGAACTAAAAATTTAATTGCGGCCAGAAAAAAGATATGGGAGCATTTTAAGTCCTTGGACCTTTCCTTAATAGATAATCTTGAGTTAAAATCGGCAGATGATACTTTTTTACAGAAGGTAATCAAGACTATAAGGGATAATTTGGATAATGAACTGCTCTCTGTACAGGACATTGCCGCCGAAGTGGGATTCAGTCGTGCTCAATTGCATAGAAAATTAAAGGCATTGACCAATAAATCGGCCAGACAACTGGTAAGTGAAATACGCCTCAATGAAGCCAAAGCCATGCTACAGGGCAAAGTAGGTTCCGTATCTGAAATTGCCTATTCCGTTGGCTTTTCCAATATGTCGTATTTCACAAAAAGCTTTAAGGAAAAGTTTGGCGTATTGCCAAGTAAAGTTTCATAACCTGCCCCAATGAATTCGGTCAGGCAGTGTCGGTATAACTGGTCCGCCTCAGGCGGATAATAGTTTATTGTGGAATACCATAATCAACCATAGGGCCAGTATTGGGTATTTCGAAATATATAATTGCCTTCATAAACGTATTGTCATCTAATTGGTTATTATTGAAATAATCGCAAGGTTTTAGCGTGATACCTGCCTAAGAAATTCCGTTTACCTTCACATTTTTATTGATCTGACGCACAAGTCCCCTTAAAAAATTCCCGGGACCAATCTCTGTAAATTCAGTTGCCCCATCCTCTATCATGTGGAGAATGGTATGCCTCCACATTACCGGATGCGTTAATTGGTCGATTAGGTTTTTCTTGATCAATTCAATATTGTCGCTTGGCCGCGCGGTGACATTCTGATAAATAGGACACATTGGTTTTTTGAATTCCGTTTGTGCTATCACTGTTTTAAATTCTTCAACTATAGGCTCCATAAAGGGAGAGTGAAAGGCGCCACTTACCGGTAAATTCACTACTCTTTGGGCACCTGGCCTTAATTTTTCACAAGCTTCTTTCAATGCCTTCATTTCACCGGAAATAACAACTTGATGTAAGGCATTATAGTTTGAAGGTACGACTACTCCGTCTACTTGGTTGCATATATTCTTCACGATAACGTCGTATAATCCAACCACAACGGCCATTCCTGTATTCTCGACCTCACATACTTTTTGCATGGCCGAGGCACGCTTCGCTATAAGTTTCAGGGCCGATTCGAAATCCAAAGATCCAATAGCGGCCAAAGCCGATATCTCACCCAAGGAATGGCCGGCAACCATATCGGGCTTAAAAGCCTTGCCAAGGGTTTGGGCCAAAATAAATGAATGCAGGAAAATTGCCGGTTGCGCGTACTTTGTTTGTTTCAGAACCCCGGCAGATCCCTCGAACATTATGTCGGTAATCGAAAATCCTAAAATTGTATTGGCTTTTTTAAAGTATTCTTGGGCCAACTTCGATTTTTCATATAACCCCTTTCCCATACCCGGAAATTGAGTGCCTTGACCAGGGAATAAATACGCATGCATAAATACAATAGCTTGTTACGGTTATTAATACTTCAATCTTAATATGAAATCGAATCGATAAGAGAACGATCACCTCACTGATAATTCGAATCTTTAGCCAATTGAAAAAGCCAAAATGAGTTTATTATATAAATATATGCTATAGAATAGAATTAAATTCCATTTCCCTTGAATTTTCACAAGGCTTGGACAATATTTGATGTGCTTGCTACGAGTAGTATCTTAAAAATCAATTAAGGATATGCGTTAAACCATCCTTTAATTATAGCGCATAATCAACCAATCTATCAAAAAAAAGTGAAGTGCTGATTATGGCAGCTAACCGACCTGCTAAAAAAAGGTCTGCAAAACCTTCCATTTTATTCCAACCAGCATAGTTGCGTATCCGAGTACTTTTAGTTCAACGGAAATGCATTCTTAGGATCGGGAAGAAAAATTTTGAAAGAAATTAAGAAACCAATTGATTAGTTGCCATTACCGATTAGCTTTATGATGTTCCCTTGGCAAGCGACTTATTCATTGTTCTGAATGTCATAATTCTGGGTTGGTTTCCAGAGTTCGTTCAAAATTTGCTATATTTAAATCAATCAAGTACATAGTAACCGTAAAGCTTAATTTTTTAACTCATAAAACAAATGCTATTATGAAACGATTAAAAGAACTTAAATACTTTGCTTTGGTAATGCTCTTATTTGGCTTTATTGCAGCCGGATCAATAAGCTCCTGTAGGGATCAGAAGAAAAAGGAAGATACCGAACAGGCAGCTGATCAGCCTGAAGGCGAAGAACATCCTACAGAAGAAGCGGCCGCCAAGGATGAACATCCAGAAGGTGAGGAACACCCTGAGGGCGAAGAACATCCAGAAGGTGAAGAGCATCCCGAAGGTGAAGAACATCCTGAAGGTGAGGAACATCCTAAGGAAAAGGACTCCGTATCAGGGTAAACCCACAAGATTATTAGGGGCATCCTCCCCTGCTTTCCTACGAAACGAAAAAAATGTTTTCGGAAAGGCGGGAGTTTTTCCTATTTCCATAACTGGATATGCGAGAAAGTTTATTGGCCCTGAATCGGGTCCAGGTTCTATTTGAAGATCTCGACCACGACTAAATTCGATGCGATTTGCAGGATGCCGACCAAAGTAATAGGTAGCTAGAGCCGTATATTTATTGGCTTCACTGATATCTACAGGCCACCATTTGCCCTCTGCATAAAACTCCGCCCAGCAATGATAGCCATCAATGCCTCCTTCATCACGATCTGATGGAATCGAAGCCCCAACGGCAAATCGTGAAGGTATTCCCGCAGATCTGGCCAGGGAAATAAATAGCGAATGGAACTCCGTGCAATTACCGGTGAGCGCATCACAGGCGTAAACAGCATCACCGGTGCCATACTTACCCGCCTTTATGTAGCGCATATTGTCGATGATATAATCGTACAATGCCCTTGCCTGCATGATGGCACCTTCATTGCGTTTTTGCCCGATAATGGAATCGGCCAGTACCTGAAACCGGTCACCAACGGGCATCAATAAGCTGGCATTGAGGTATTTTGTAGGGGACGCATCTTCGGTATAGGGATTTTTCTCTTGCCGTTTCACCTCGTAAACGAGTTCCAATTTCTTACTGCTATGTTCAGGTAAAAACTCCATATATAATATAGAATTCCCATAATTCTTTTCTTCGAGTATCTGATGTTGCACGGGAGTGTTGATAGCCATTACTTCAACCGTTTGAAAGCGATCACTCTGCGGCATCGGAATCCACATTTTGGCTGATTCCTTCATTTCGGGAAGGGTTACCTCATAATGAAATTCAAAGTTGTCCTCACCTTCGATGACCCCAAGCAAATCGGATGATGCGTTTTCGACAGGCCTCCTATACCATGTCTTGTCCTCTCGCTGTTTCCAAGTGTAAAAGGGTTTTCCGTTGAGCTTGTGCAGGGTTGTTTCGGTAACCGTCATGCTTCCCGGATCCCCTTCCAAGAAAAAATCAACATCATACACATCACCACTTACATCGGCAAGGTCAACACAGGCAAAATGACGTCTTGGTCCTAAATTTGAGAGGTATTCGGTATGAACGCGTACCAATTGCAAGCGCAGTTCCTTCCCTTCCGAGGTCATGTTGAAATACCCATCACCCTCTACTACTTTTTTATCGATATTGGCTTTAATACCAGCCTCTATATCGGCCGTAACCACTTTGGGTATGCTCTTTTCTACAGGTGTTTTTTCTTCTTTTTTCTCCTTTGTGCCCGTATTGCAGGCCATTGCCATGGCAAGTATAAAGAGGTATACAATCCTTGGGTGCTTCATTTCGTTTTCCGATTAAGATTTGTATGAATTTACGATAATTCCGCTGTATTCTCAATACCCCTTAATTAAGTCATATCAATTTTTGATCTTGGCAAAATCAAATTTTGGTCTAAACCCCGTATATTTATTGGATTTTGCTCGCTTCTTGGGAATACCGCTTATTCCTTCACGAACACCATGCAATGCTGCCAAGGCAGGTTGTCGATGTTGCGCTCTAGTTTCATCCCAGCGGCCTGCATCTCTTTTACCGCTTGTGCTTCGGTCATTTTATGCAGTCTTTTAATGGGTACTGCAGGATCTTCTCCTCGATATTCGATCAGATATAATTCACCATCAGGCCGCAGAGCCTTTTTTATCGAAGTTATCATTTCAAAGGGATATGCAAACTCATGGTACACATCGACCATCAAAACCTTATCTACCGAATTTTCGGGTAGATTCGCACTTTTCCTGTTCCCTTTGATGAGCGTTATATTTTTAAACTTTCCATTTTGCTTCCTGGTACGGAGTGCTGCCAACATTTCATCCTGGATATCAACGGCATAAATACGACCATCGCCAACTAGGGGTGCCATCCTAAAAACGTGAAAGCCCGATCCTGCACCGATATCAGCTATCATATCACCCATACTAATACGCATGTTACGAAGTAATTTAGAAGTGTTTTCCTCAGCCTCGCGTTCAGGCCGATCGAGCCAGCCCATCCCTTGGAATCCCATGACATGCGCAATTTCCCGTCCCATATACCATTTACCGATACCATTCCGATCTCCATTTTTATATGTATAAGATGTTTCTGATGCAGTTACCTGCCCTGTGCATTGATACAAGGGTAAGATCAAAATAAAAAAACACACTAGAAGCACGCCATTTTTGATCCTTGATAAATGATTAGTACGGTCAATAGCTTCAGTCGATAAATTTTTTTGGTACATCGTTCTATTTATTTTGTGCTAAGGGATTGTAGCATTAGTGATCATTATTGGATTACGCATTTTTCAAAAATCGATGACAATGCCAATACTGGGAATAATTTGACCCCCATCCTCTTCAATGGCAACGAGGCTTTGTGGTTGCACTACCATGCCCATGGCATCCCGGTTTAGACCAAAATCAGTCGGATTGGGTATGTCTTGTCCCAAGATGTTCTGGGCTTCTATGAACAGATCGAACGCGAATTTTTTAAAATTCCATTTTTTATCCAGACGCACATCCAACTGACTGAAAATAGCCAATTTTTCTTCTCCCAGTCTAGAATAATCCAAAATCACTTCGGGATAATTGGCCAATGTTGCATCCAAATCGGTTGGTGCGAAAGGGGTGCGCCCTGCAAAGCGGTATCTTGAGC
>JAHHKH010000126.1 GCA_018679695.1 Maribacter sp. | reverse complement strand
TCGCAAATTGGGAACGCACTTTAGCCTTGTTGTTTTTCCGGTAGGCATTGTCCTGTTTTTCAGAAAAAATGCGGGCCTTCACATTGTCATTCCATGAAATTTGAAAAGTATCCAGGAGTTCCTGTTTAATATCCTCATCATAAATTTGACAACCAACCTCTACCCGGTTATCCAGATTACGGGTCATCCAATCCGCTGAAGAAATATAGATCTTGGGGTTACCGATATTTCCAAAGATAAAGACCCTTGGGTGTTCCAAAAACTTATCTACCACACTAATTGCTTCAATGTTTTCACTCATCCCCGCTACCCCGGGAATAAGGCAGCATATACCGCGAATTATCAACTGTATCTTTACGCCTGCATTGCTTGCCTCATAAAGCTTATCGACCATTTTATATGATGTGAAACTATTCATCTTAATCTTAATAAAGGCTTCCTTACCAGCTTTTGCATTCGTAATTTCATTGTCGATCAAATTAATGAAATAGGACTTCGTATAATGTGGGGATACCACCAAATGCTTGTATTTATTGATTTTGTAAGTGGTGGTGAAAAAGTCAAATACCCGGTTCACTTCTTTTAATATGGGCTCATGGGCCGTAAACAACGTGTAATCTGTATAAATTCTTGCCGTGGACTCATTAAAATTACCGGTACTTATAAATCCATATCGTTTTATTTTTTCTTCTTCCTCACGTTCAATAACGCATATCTTGCTATGTACTTTTAATCCAGGAACACCAAAAATGAGTGTCACGCCCTCAGCCTGTAGTTGTTCGGCATATTCAATATTTGCCTGTTCATCAAAACGAGCCCTTAATTCAATCTGCATGGTAACCTGCTTGCCATTTTTAACCGCATTGATCAATGAGGCCGCTACTCGGGAATTGCTGGCAAGTCGGTATACCGTAATCTTTATACTCCGAACTTTGGGATCCAAAGCGGCTTCCCTTAAAAATTTTATTACATACGAAAACGTATGGTAAGGTGTGTATTGTAAAAAGTCTTTTTCTGCGATTTTTTCCAATAGACTCCCTTCCAAACTTAGACCTTTAATTGGCAAGGGTTTTATCTTTTCATACATCAAATCATTCCTGCCCAAACTGGGAAATCCCATATAATCCCTTCGATTGTGGTAACGACCTCCTGGGATTACACTATCTGTATCTTCAATATGCATTTTCTCTTTGAGATATTGAAGTGTATCCTTACCTATATTTTTATCATAAACAAAACGCACAGGATCGCTCATTTTTCTTCCCTCAACACTGGAAGATATTTTCTCAATAAAACTTTTACTTAGATCACTATCAATATCAAGTTCTGCATCGCGGGTGATCTTAATCATATGCGCAGTAATCGAATCATAGGCGAACATGGTGAAAATGCTCCTTAAGGAATATCGGATCAAATCATCAAGTATAATAATGTAGTCCTTATCATCTATTTTCGGTAATACGACAAATCTGTCTATGCCCTTGGGAATCTCTATTAGTGCATATCTAATAGCTTTTTCCCTTTTGTTAGATGTGCCTTCTTCAGGTATGAGTATCATTTTAACGGCGAGATAGGCTGCAGTATCCTTTAAAATTGGGAACTCGGTCAAATCATTCAGAATTATGGTCATTAGAACAGGGCTTACATTCTCGACAAAGTAGTTCCTTATGAATTCCTCATGTGATTCCGTTATTTGGGTCTCGTCGATTAGAAAAATATTGTGACTCTCCAACTCTTTTTTTATGTTGGTCAAAATACGCAAGCTTTTTGCCTGTTGCTTAATGACGATATTGGTAATCTCAGCAAGTAAATCTTTCGCGGTTTCACCCCCCAATGCACTTTTCCCTTTTTTTCCTGCCTCAACAATACGTTTTACCGTTGCGTAACGTACTTTAAAAAATTCATCCAAATTATTTGAAAAAATACCCAAAAATCGAAGTCGTTCAATAAGGGGTACATTTTTGTCCGCACTTTCCTGTAAGACGCGTTCATTAAAACTGAGCCAGCTTATTTCTCGATTTATGTACTGATTTTTGGTTTTTATCATTATTTTAAATGTTTCGGAAAAATAGTATTACTTGTTATCCCCTTTTCTATTGCACTCCAGCTGTTTACGTCAAAAGTCAGATGTACCAACCCACTTGTTGGAACATTGTTTATGTAAACACTTCCCAAGGAATTGGCAAGATGCGTAAAGGCATGATTATGCCCAAATATCATTACCGTTTCAAGTTTGTCATTCAGACTTTTTAGATACTGCAATACATATTCCCCGGAAAAATCATAAAGTTCATTGGTGATTTCAAATTGGCTATAAGGAAATTTGAGATGCCTTAAAAATATCATACAAGTATGCAAGGCACGATTGGCAGGGCTTGAAAATATCGCATCGATATTTACATCATTTTTTTTTAATGACCCAGCCACCAAATGGCCATCATTTATTCCTCGTTGCTTTAACGGTCTATCCTTATCATTTACCGAATATTCCCAAGATGATTTACCATGCCTAACCAAAATCAAATTTTTCATAAGTACTATTGTTTAAGGAGCCAAACGCTCTATTTTCCAATTAAGATCATCTTGCAAAGAGTAGCGAATCCTATCGTGTAATCGGTTGGGTCTTCCTTGCCAAAATTCAATGGATACAGGTCTTACCAAATACCCACCCCAATATTCAGGGCGTGGAATCTCCTTGCCCTCATATTTTTCTTCCAAGGCTTTTAGTTTTTCTTCCAAAACAGTTCTTGAAGCAATAACCGTGCTTTGATCAGAGACAATTGCGCCTAATTTACTTCCCAATGGCCGAGATTCAAAATACCCATCCGATAAGTTCTCCGGAATCTTTTCGGCATTGCCTGTAATGATAACCTGACGTTCCATGGAATGCCAAAAAAACGAAAGACAAACATGGGGGTTTGCAGTAATAGACCTTCCTTTTTCGCTTTCGTAATTGGTATAAAAAATAAAACCCTCATAGGTGTACCTTTTTAAGAGCACGACCCGACTCTTGGGATAGCCATCCAATCCTATTGTGGCAATAGTCATGGTATTGGTCTCATCAACCGTTTCGGAAGCCTCTACTTCATAAAACCATTTCTGGAACAGTTCCATTGGATTATCTGAAATCGCATCCTCGGTCAATGCACTTTTTTCGTACGATTTTCTATAATTGCCTAGGTCTTTTTCCATATTATGAAATCTTAAAACAAGATAGGCAAAGTTCTACAAAAGATAGGAAAAAGGGAAGATTTAAAGCATTTTTATTGAGGTCCCAACGAAGCCTCCTTCCCTTGGAATAGTCGTAATTGACTAGACCATGGGCGCACTATTTTAACTAAAATTCAATTTGTTTTCCATCATCGGCCAAAACAACGTTCGGGAAAATTTCGTTGGCTTCTTCCTTGAAAAGTTCCAACGATTTATAGCGTGTGGAGTAATGCCCTAAAATCAACATGCCAACCTTTGCTTTTTTAGCAATTGTTGCCGCTTCTTTTGCAGTAGCGTGTTTTGTCTTTAGAGACAGATGTGCTTCCGAGTCCAAAAAAGTTGACTCATGATATAGCGCATCGACTTTTTTTATTTGATCTATAATTTCAGGATAGTATCCGGTATCACTGCAATAGGCATAACACTTGGCCTTGGGGGGATCAAAAGTGAGTTTGCTATTGGGAATTATGATGCCATTATCCAAAGTTATGTCCATCCCATTTTTAATGTTCTGAAAATAGCATTTGTCGATCTTATATTTGGCCACTGCTTCTATATTCAACTTACGATCTCCTAATTTCTCCTTGAAAAGAAAACCATTTGTATATACCCTATGGT
>JAHHKH010000107.1 GCA_018679695.1 Maribacter sp. | reverse complement strand
TGCTAAGACAAGTCAAAGTAAAACGATCCCGATTAATTAAGATTTCTTTACTCTTCGCTGTACTGGTTTCATTGCCCAAGACCATATATATCTATAAAATGGCCCTTGAAGGAAATATGGATCTTTCTATGGATTGGGTGAAGGACTTTTTTATAAAACTTGTTTTTTACTTTCTGTTTTCATGGCTCATCTTACAACTCAATTCAAACTGGGGGTATTTATTAACAAAATATAAAAAAACCAAAAGGGTAGTTGCCGTAATTATTTTGAATTTCGTCATCCCTTTAATGGGAGCTCCAATACTTGATTTTATTTTCACCTTCATTATTGGTAACCCATTGCCTGAGGAGGAAAAAGGATTTTTAGTATTTGTTCTCACTGTTCTAGTTATTATTCTACTTTTCGTATCGAGAATACTCAGACTTCAAATTGTACAGCAAGCCAGTTTAATTGAAAATGAACGGCTAAAACAACAAAATCTTCAATCTGAATTAGCTGCGTTAAAAAATCAGATCGACCCTCATTTCCTGTTCAACTCATTAAATTCACTAACCTGTTTAATAAGGGACAATGATAAAGCATCCCAATTTGTAAAAAAACTTTCGTTTATGTATCGCTATATATTACAAAGTACAGACAGGGATTTGGTTTCGCTAAGGGAAGAACTTAAACTTGTGGAGAGTTATTCCTATTTAATCAAAACCAGATATCGAGATCGCTTTGCTATCGATATTGAAATTGATGAAAAATACCACGAAAAGGAAATTCCGCCATTGGCACTGCAATTACTTGTTGAAAATGCAGTAAAACATAATGAGATATCAGAAACCAATCCGTTGACTGTAAAAATATTCTATAAGGATGGTTTCATCTTCGTTGAAAACAAATTACAGCCTAGAACCGCCATGGCTGAAGGCACTGGAAATGGATTGGTGAACCTGGATAAAAGATATTATCTAATTGAAAAGCAAAATATTACGATTACTACAAGTAATAATAAATTCAGCGTTAAACTGCCTTTAAAATCAGGAGCATGAAAATAGTCATTGTTGAAGATGAGCAAGCCGCAAGCGAAAATCTGACTTATTTGCTCAAGAACCTAAATCCCAATATTGAGGTTCTGACTGTTTTAGATTCCGTAAGATCTTCTGTAGCTTATTTTTCTTCACCCACTGAAGCCGAATTGGTCTTTATGGATATTCATTTGGCCGATGGTCTTTCTTTTGAGATTTTCGATCAAGTTAAAATCAACAAACCAGTCATTTTTACCACTGCCTACGACCAATACGCATTAAAGGCCTTTAAAGTAAATAGTATAGATTATCTATTGAAACCTGTTGATGAAGATGAACTGGCAAAAGCGCTAACTCAATTTGAAGTTCAATCACAGTTAGAATCCACTCCTAAAGTACAAATGGAAGGCCTTTTGGATCTTATCAAAGCAAATAGCAAAACCTACAAAACGACTTACTTGGTGAGTCTTAGAGACCAATTAATCCCTATTAAAACCTCCAGTATTGCTTACCTCTATATCGATACTGGAATAGTAAAGGGGATTACCAAAGACAACAAGAGTTATACAATTGATAAAAAAATGGAAGATATAGAGCGTGAGCTCGATCCAACGAACTTCTATAGGGTCAATAGACAGTTCATCGTACAAAAAGATGCAATTGATAACATCAAATATTATTTCAACGGTAAGCTGATTCTAAATGTCTTGCCCATTTTTAAAGAACAAATTGTAGTCAGTAAAGCCAAATCCGCGGCCTTTAAAAAATGGATCAATTCTTAATTAGGGTTGTTTTTTCTGGAATTTTTGTGGTTAATATGAATGAATGTTGGCATGGGGTATTACATGTTAAAATGTGGATGATAAGATAGCCGTTCGAAAGGATTATAGATTTACTTAGCTATCAAATGGAAAAATATTGTCAGTAATGTAAGCCCTAAATGGTTTGAATTCGCTTTAGTAATGAACCCTTATGTACTCTGCCCATAGGGATTACCTTACGGTTTATCTCTAAATGCCCATCTGCAACAACATCAAGTTTTGCAATATTTACCATGTAGGATCTATGTACCCGCATAAACAATTGTTTAGGGAGTTTCCCTTCCATTGTTTTAAGTGTGGTAGTAAGCAAGTATTGATTGGAAGGGGTCACTATCCTGCAATAGTTGCGATCAGCCTCAACATAAAGAATATCGCCCAGCAAGAGTTTTATCATTTGACCATTGTAACGTACAAAAATACGGTCATCAAGCACTTGTAAAGGAATTTCTGGAGTTTCGATAACTTCATTCCTATCTTTTAATTGCTCTACTACCAATGCAAATGCCCGTTGCAATTGTACTGAATTCAAAGGTTTGGGTATAAAAGCATATGGGTGTGTTTCTTTGGCCCTCGCAAATGAAGTTTCATCCGTGTTAGCCGTGAGATAGATGATAGGGATATTGCTGGTCTTTTGGATAATCTTGGCCGTCTCTATACCGTCTAACTCTCCTTTTAAGTTAACATCCATGAGGATGATATCGGGTCTGTTGATCTTGGCGTGGATAATTGCTTCTTCACCCCTGGTCTCAATACCTGTTACCTCATAGTCAAGATTTGTAAGTTGTAAACAAATGTTCGCTGCGATGATCATATCATCTTCGACCACTAAAACCCTAGTTCTACCGTCCATTATTAAGCTGCTTTAAAGTGTTGAAATTCAAAAGAGACCAAGGTTCCGTTTTTTACATCCAAGTTCATTTTACCTTCCAGTTGCTGGGTCAAAAGTTGAATTAGCTTGGTGCCAAATCCCGTGCCTACATTCGCAATATTGTTGCTTTTCCCAATTCCGTTATCAGAAACAGTTAGCATAAGCTGTGAATCCTGTTTATTTAATTCAATTTTTAAAAGTCCATTACCATTTTCCGGGAATGCATATTTCATTGAGTTAGTCAATAGTTCATTTACGATCAATCCAATTGGGATTGCGGTATCAACATCCAATTCGATCTCATCCATTTCAACGACCACATCAATTCGCTCCTGGGCATCAAAAACATCGATGATATAATTTGCAAGATCCTGGAAATAAGATTTCATTTCAATGGATGACAAGCTTTTTTCTTGATACAGCTTCTGATGTACCATACTCATACTTTGAATCCGATATTGGCTTTTCTGCATCGCATCGGCCACTTGAGGATCCTTTATCTCAGCAGATTGTAGAGCCAAAAGACTTGAAACTATTTCCAGGTTGTTTTTAACCCTATGATGTATTTCCTTTAATAGAAACTCTTTTTCGGCATTTTGTTTTTGAAGTAGTTTGTTCTTTTTGCTATTGTTCTTTACAGCCTTGTATAACAATATCAAATATAGCATCAATAAGACAACAACTATTATTATTAGGGTCTGCCTTGTGCGTTGTTTTATAATTTGATTTTCTTGCAATTGAATTATGTTTTCTTTCTGTGCAACATCGAACTCGGTTCTGAGTAGCGAAATCCGATGATCGGCCTCTGCCGTGAAAATCTGTTTTTTTAACTTGTCATATTCAGCAAAAGCTCGGTAAGCATCATGATAATTATGGTTGCCCGCATAAGCTTTCCCTAAGGTCTCATAAGCTTGACTTAGGTAGAATTCATCTTCAAAATCATCGGTGGCAATGGTAATACTCTTTTCAAGACTTTCAATGGCCGATACATATTTACCTTGTATATTCTGCAATTTGCCGATAGACAGCCACGCACGCATTAACATAAAATTGTTATCCAATAATTCCGCGTATTTGACAGCGTTTTTACCTGCAATACTTGCCTTTTCAAACTCGTTCAAAAAGGTATACAGTTCAACTTGGGATATGTACACATCGCTCAGGTTGTTATAAAAGCCATAGCGCTGACCAATAGCTATAGAATGTTCATAGAAATTCAATGCCTTTTTATAGTCTTGTAAGGCTAAATAATTATTCCCAACCACATAAAGCGTAAAACCATAATCCAAATCATTTATGTTTCGTTCCTCGAAAATGGCGGCCGATTTGAGGCCATATTCCAAGCCAGAATCGTACTTGGCCTGTTTCCAAAATAAATTACTCAAATCACTATACGCTAAGGCGATAGCCTTTTTATCGGAAAGTTCGTTCCCAATATTCAAAGCTTCAAGGGCATAATCGGCCGCTTTATCCAATTGCCCCTTGCGTTCATAAACATAGCCCATTTGCGTATAAAGAAAGGGAAGGTCCATTTCTTTCACTTTCTCCTTCGCTT
>JAHHKH010000106.1 GCA_018679695.1 Maribacter sp. | reverse complement strand
GTGCTATTCTATAATTATGACCTAAAACTAGATAAAAGGGGGTGTGTGGAAAAAACTATGTTGTCAACCCCTTGGATTCTGATGTGAAACAATGATTTTTGATTTTTATCACAATATTTTAATGGAATAATAGTTGCATCGTTGATTCTTAGAAGTATTGGAATTTAATCACTATTAGTATTTAGATAATGTTCGGGTAAAACTTCATTTCAATAGGGCAACAAAAAACCCTTGCTACCAAGGTAACAAGGGTTACAATATTATATCAAAGCTTCTTTAGTTCATATTACTTTCGAACTTTATACCATTCGCCTCAGTAATTTTCAATGATTTGGAATAGTTGAGCAAAAACTGTATTGTTTCAGGTTTTGCCTTCACTATTTTACACTTGCTCTGATTCTTTAAGTAAATTTTTTCCATGTTTTTTCCAGTATTGTTTCACTAAGAAAACGCAACATGGTTAAATATAGTAAATACGTTCGACCTAATGTCTTTTAATTCGTCAAAACTATTGGATGCTCGACCTAAGGGATGATTAATTCGTTAAAACAATATTATTCTCTTCAATAATCTTTCTAAGATTTATCAAGGCATAACGCATTCTACCCAAAGCCGTGTTTATACTAACACCGGTATTCTCAGAAATTTCCTTGAAACTCATATCCTTATAAATGCGCATCACCAAAACATCCCTCTGGTCTACAGGCAATTCATCAATAAGTGATACCAGGTCTTCGTCAATTTGATTTTTAATAAGCTGCTTTTCAATATTCAACTTTTCGTCGCTTATTACCGAGAAAATATTAAAAGAACTCGAACCGTCGAACAAGGGCATCCTACTGTTCTTTCTAAAATGATCTATAATCAAGTTGTGTGCAATTCGCATTACCCATGGCAAGAATTTACCTTCCTCGCTATAGCGGCCATTCTTGAGGGTTCGTATTACTTTGATAAACGTATCCTGAAATATGTCTTCGGTAATACCACGGTCATTGACTTTGGAATATATAAAGCTACTAAGCCTTTGGTTATGCCTATTTATCAATGTTTCGAGAGCCCTTTCGTCTCCGTTGATGTAGTTTTGTACAAGTAGGGAATCTGCAATCTGAAGCTCCATATCAATTACTTTTTTGAGTTAAAACTAGGGGCCTATTCCATAGGAAAAGACCTTGTAGGTATACACTAATTTTAAAAAAGTAATTGTCTTGCTATAGGCGCGTTAACATTTTGTTATGGTCAAATATAGAAAAAAATAAATGTTATAAAAAAAATAGTGCCGTGATAATCAAAAATTAAGATGACAGAAAAGCATTATTGGCAATTGCATTTCACATATTGTATCTTTGCAGACCTAATGAACATTATGCCTTCAATACTAGACGCAAACCCAAAGGATAATATTATAATCAAAGGTGCTAATTTGCACAATTTGAAAAATATAGATGTTGTTATTCCCAGGAATAAACTAGTGGTAATAACAGGCCTTTCGGGCTCCGGTAAATCAAGTCTTGCTTTTGACACTTTATATGCCGAAGGTCAGCGCAGGTACGTTGAAAGTCTATCTTCCTATGCCAGACAGTTCTTGGGTAAACTCAATAAACCAAAAGTAGATTACATTAAGGGTATCGCCCCGGCAATAGCCATAGAACAAAAGGTAAATTCAACCAATCCACGTTCAACCGTTGGAACGACTACAGAAATCTACGATTACTTAAAATTACTTTATGCCCGTATTGGAAGGACTATTTCCCCTATTTCCGGAGAAGAAGTAAAGAAACATAACGTATCTGATGTTGTAAAGCATGTTCAGGGTTTTTATGAAGGGGAAAAATTATTACTCCTGGCACCAATAGTGATAAAAGAAGATCGAGATCCCATTAAATCGCTCCAACTTTTTTCCAAACAAGGTTATGCCAGGATCAAACATAATGGCGAGGTGATTCGCATAGAAGCGGCACCAAAGGACATTGGCCGAGAATTTGAACTGGTCATAGACCGAATCATAACTAAAGATGATGAGGATTTTTATAATAGGCTCGCCAATGCCATTGATTCAGCATTTTTTGAGGGTAAGGGTGAATGCGCCATAGAAGAACTTGCGAACCAAAAGCAAACTGTTTTCAATAATAAGTTTGAAAGGGATGGAATGTCTTTTCTAGAACCGAATGTGCACCTTTTTAGTTTCAACAATCCTTATGGGGCTTGTCCCAAATGCGAAGGTTATGGTGATGTCATTGGGATTGATGAAGATTTGGTAGTTCCCAATACAGCACTTTCTGTTTTTGAAAATGCTATTTTTCCATGGCGGGGTGAAAGCATGGGTTGGTACCGTGATGAATTGGTAAACACTGCCTATAAGTT
>JAHHKH010000101.1 GCA_018679695.1 Maribacter sp. | reverse complement strand
GGCTGAGGCTGCTGAACGTTGGGGTCTTGCAGGCGGAGATCCAGAACCCCACTATAATGCAGGGGTTAGGGCGGCGATGAAAATGCTTGAATTATACGGACCAGCTGGTGCTATTGCCGATGCCGATATCGATGCTTATTTGCTTGCAAATCCTTTTGATGCCGGAAATGCCCTAGAACAGATCAATACACAATATTGGGCAGCGACATTCCTGAACGAATATGAGGCTTTTGCCAATTGGAGGAGAACGGGTTATCCTGCTTTGGTTCCAGTTGTTTATCCTGGTAATGTAACCAATGGTACGATACCAAGAAGATTAACATATTCGGTAAGTGAACAAAGTAATAATCCCGAGAATTATGCGGCCGCCCTTTCGGCGCAGGGCCCAGACGAGTTAACCACCAGAGTTTGGTGGGATGTACCATAATCATTTAGTTGTTCTCTAAGCAATTTATATTTAATTTTGGAGAGAGTTAGTTTGATAAAGGAGGGGAAACTCTCCTTTATTTAATTATTATAATTTGATTGAGTATGTGGTCTATCGATTCTATTGCGAAATGGTTGGCAGCTCCACTTTGTTTTCTTCTGCTGACGAACCTGGCATTGGCCCAGGTTGAGAAACGGTTTACCCTTTTGAATTCTAGCAAAACGGGTATTGATTTCAATAATAAAATAAAGGATAATAAACGCCGAAATATATTACTGTATTCCAATTTTTATGGGGGTGCGGGTGTAGGTGTTGGTGATTTTAACAATGATGGGCTTCAAGATATATTCTTTGCCGGAAATATCGTTGATGATAAACTCTTTTTCAACAATGGGAATCTACGATTCAAGGATGTCACCAAGGCTTCAGGTATTAAAAATGACGGGGGCTGGTCTACCGGGGTAACGGTCGCCGATGTAAATAACGACGGATTTCTTGATATTTATGTGAGTAGGGAACTCTATGACAATAAACCCAAATGGAGGACCAATTTGCTTTATATAAACAAGGGAGATGGTACTTTCGAGGAATTGGCCAAAGCATATGGGGTAGATAATTCAGAAAGAACCCGGCATGCCACCTTTCTGGACTATGACAAGGATGGATTTTTGGATTTATTATTGTTGACCCAACCGCCGAATCCGGGTAGCTACTCAGAATTTTCTGGAACCACCCTCCTCAAACCAGAGTACCATTTGGTACTTTATAGGAATACGGGTAAGAACTCATTTATTGAGGTTAGTGAATCTACGGGGATCAATAAAACCGGATTCCCCAATGCAGTTTCTGTTAGTGACTTGAATAATGATGGTTGGGAGGATATATATGTTACTAACGATTTTTACGCTCCTGATTTCATTTTTTTAAATAATAAGAATGGCACTTTCACTAACGTTGCCAATGAAGCCCTGAACCATATGTCTTACTACAGTATGGGGATTGATGTGGCCGATTTGAACAATGATAATTACCTTGATGTTTTTGTACTGGACATGGTTGCCGAGGACAATTTTAGATTAAAGTCCAATATGAGCGGTATGAACCCTGATTCTTTTTGGAAAGTAGTTGATGATGGGGGTCATTACCAATATATGTACAACGCCCTACAACTGAACAATGGCAACATGACATTCAGCGATATTGCGCAGTTTACCGGTATGGCCGCCACGGATTGGAGTTGGTCAAATCTAATCGCGGATTTTGATAATGATGGATTGAAAGATACTTATATCACCAATGGATTATTACGTGATATTAGAAATACTGACGCTGACAAACGAATAGGCCAATATATTACCGAAACAGCGAATAAATGGGTCATGGAGAATCCTGATGGGGGAGATATCAGTATCTGGGATATATTGAACCTTGACCAGGCACTTTCCTTAGTGCCCTCGCAGCCCTTAAAGAATTACGCGTATAAAAACCAAGGTGATTTGGAATTTATCCAAATAGCCGAGGAATGGGGATTGGACCAGGAATCGTTTTCCAATGGTTCGGCCTATGCCGATTTTGACAATGATGGTGATTTGGATATTGTAGTGAATAATATTAATGATAAGGCCTTTGTTTACAGAAATAATTCCGAGACGTTTCCAAAATCCAATTACCTGCGAATAGCATTACTGGATGAAAGTGGTAAACCGGTTTTCGGTTCACGGGTTAAAATCTTCACTAAAGGGAAGATGCAGGTAAGTGAAAGTACCAATGTCAGGGGAATTTATTCCACGAGCGAATCATTTGTACATTTTGGTTTAGGCGATAATACCATGGTAGATAGCATTCAGGTACAATGGCCCAATTCAAATAACATCGTTAGGTATGATATAGCTGCAAATCAGACCTTGAAGATAATCAATAAGCGCTCGGCCAAACCGCTGATCGATAAAAAAACGACTGTTCATGATACCTATTTTGAGGAGGTTACTGGGACATTTGCACTAAAGCATACCCATAAAGAGAATGATTTCGATGATTTCGGGAAACAAATTCTTATGCCCCATAAAATGTCACAATTTGGTCCTGCGATGGCCATTGCAGATGTTGATAATGACGGCCTGGATGATGTATTCATAGGTGCGGCAACTGGTCATGAAGCAGTCCTTTATATTCAGAAAGGGAATGGGACATTTGTAAAAAGGGCTGAGGAACTATGGAAAAGGGAGGATGATTATGAAGATGTGGATGCCCTTTTTGTTGATGTGAATGGGGATGGCTATAAAGACCTATATGTTGTAAGTGGCGGCAATGAATATCCTTTGAATGATTTACACTATGTTGATCGCATATACATGAATAACGGTAAAGGCGACTTTAACAAAGGTGCGATTCTGGGAGTAGGTCGCATGAGTGGTTCTAAGGTTATCGCTGATGATATTGATAAGGATGGGGATATCGACTTGTTTGTAGGAGGTAGGCACGCACCGCATTATTATCCTTTACCTGCCACTAGTATGATACTCATCAATGAAAATGGCCAACTGATCAATAAGACAGATTCAATAGCACCTGAACTGATCAATTTTGGAATGCTTACCGATGCGGTCTGGGATGATTATGATTCCGATGGGGATGTTGATTTAATCGTTGTGGGCGAGTGGATGGCCATAACTGTTTTTGATAACAAAGACGGAATATTTGCCAAAACGACCATTCCTGACCTTGAGCATACTAGGGGTTGGTGGTTTAGCCTTGATAAAGGGGATTTTGACGGTGATGGCGATATGGATTATATCGCTGGTAATTTGGGGTTGAACTACAAGTACAAGACGTCCGAAAAGGAGCCTTTTGACATTTACTATAATGACTTTGATGGTAATGGCAATTACGATATCGTTTTGGGGTATTATAATCAGAATAAGCATTATCCATTACGCGGGTTTTCATGTTCTTCCCAACAAATCCCGGGATTAAAGGACAAAATAAAAAAATACGATCTCTTTGCTTCTTTGGAAATAGATGAGGTTTACGGTGAGAACAATTTAAAGAATTCCTTACACCTGGTCACCGATACTTTTGCTTCTACCTATGTTGAAAATCTGGGTAATGGCAAGTTTAAGACAAGGCAATTGCCGAATGCTTTGCAATTATCCAACGTTAATGATACCTCAATCTTGGATTATAACAATGATGGTCATTTAGATATATTGGCAGTTTCCAATCTTTTTGTATCTGAAATTGAAACGCCTAGAAACGATGCTGGTATTGGTCTATTAATGCTAGGCGATGGTACCGGTGGGTTTACATCCGTTCCAGGATATGAAAGTGGATTTTTGGCTCGCAAGGATACCAAAAAATTAGGGTTATTGAAACATAAGGAAGGATTGGTCATGGTTGTTGCCAATAACGATGACACCGTTCAATTCTTTAGGCTAAGATAACAACAATTAATAAATACGATTTGGCCTTCTGTATTAAGGCCACAGCTTTGAGATGCCGGGTTCATTGGGATAAAGCGATCTATTTCCACATTTTTGTGGTTTATTCGTGACCTCGACAGGATTACCTTCGGTTTTCCTTTAAGCTCCGTAGTCTAAATGAAAAGCTCCAAATCTGCGATTTGATGTTTTCTTTATTTTCACTGCGGTTTGAGAGCAAGCGCTCACCATGTTTAAATAAAAAAACGCTCACATAGGTGAGCGCTTTTCATTCTTAAGTGACCTCGACAGGATTGGCTAACGCCCTACCTGACAAAGCTCCGCTTTGAAAATCACAAAAGGTAATAGTTCGCTTTATTCCAAAAAAGAAGCGAGCTTCCTTTTTGGAACTCGCTTCTATTTCCACTTTTTGTGGTTTATTCGTGACCTCGACAGGATTCAAACCTGTAACCTTCTGAGCCGTAATCAGATGCGCTATTCAGTTGCGCCACGAGGCCGATTTAATATATGTTCTACCTTTTCCCGTTTTTAAAAATTTTTCCCGGTCAAGAGCTTCTTGTTTCGAGTCGAAAGATTCAAAAAAAAGCAATTCATAAGGTATATATGGTCTGGTCGAAAATGTTTTACCGGCGTTGTGCTGCCGCAAACGTTTCCTTACATTACGAGTGAAACCTACATAATGTCTCCCATATCCAATACTTTTAAGAACGTAAACATAATATTTCATATGTTATAAAGATGCGCCCCGACAAAGTCGGGCTTGTATTCAGCATGTCCGCCTTGGGCGGATTGCGCCACGAGGCCATTTATAGGGGTGCAAATATATTTCTTTTTACCTTTACTGCAAAATAACCAGAACCAATTTAAATGAATTTAAAAACCTTTATTCGGGATATTCCAGATTTCCCCACGCAAGGGGTCGTGTTCCGTGATATCACTCCACTTTTAAGCGATCCAGAGGCCATTAAGTATACCGAAGAGGCCTTGCTGGACCTTCTTGGGGAAGTCAAGATAGACAAGGTGGTTGGGATGGAGAGTAGGGGATTCTTCTTCGCACCAATGTTGGCTTCCAGACTAAATGCTGGCTTCGTACCTGTTCGGAAACCCGGTAAATTGCCCTATAAAACCATTAGGCAGGACTACGACCTCGAATATGGGACTGATGCTTTGGAAATACATGCCGATGCAATTATCGAAGGCGATAGGGTTTTGGTCCATGATGACGTTTTGGCCACTGGAGGGACCGCAAATGCGACCTGCAAACTAATTGAAAAAATAGGTGGGGAAATTATACAATGTAATTTTTTACTGGAACTCGATTTTCTTAATGGCAAGGATAGGTTAATGGAATACGAAGTGAAGTCTTTATTGCATTTTTAACCCAAGGCTTTGGTGGTGACATAATAACGCCACCCAATAAGGGCCAATTGAAATTTAGACGCTTTGGCTAGATCCAGTTGCCGTTTGGTGAAAGATGGTAAAAGGATTTTGTTGATTGACGCCAAAACCTTAAAAAAAGATTGTTTCATAACTCTGATTTATACAAATATAATGCTTTGGTAAAAAGAAAAGCCCTGCCGAATATGGGTAGGGTTTTATGGTATAAGGCCTATATGATCCAATCAGAGTATGGTTATGATCAACGATAGGAGGAAATACAGCAAGAATTTAAGAAGCGCTATCATTTTATAAAGGAATTTAGGTTAATTAATTCTGTTCGATAATAGATTATCCAAATAAGATATATAATTAAAATGTTCACCTCCAATATATTTGATCTAATTCAATGCAATTGAATACAAAATTGTAAGTTAAATAACGATATGTGTTATGTTATTTATAAACTTGCCTTCAATCAACTTTTAATATGTAATAATTAATAGTAAAAAGACTTTTAATATATAATAATTGTAGATGGGTTTTATGCTGTTTTCAAATTGGCAAGGGGCTTTTCATTCTTAAAAGGGCCATTTTTTGAATTTCCATTTGCCCTAATAATAAAAACCGACACAATTATTGGCCGGCTTTTAAATTATAATCAAGAAGAACTATCTACTTTCTACTACTTTTTTGTGGTGATTTCCACAACACCGTTTTTACCTTTTTTGCCATATTTTTCTTCCGCTTTTTCACCTTTATACACATTTATGGTTTCGATTTTTGAGGAATCCAATTTTTCCATATCTTCTTCCTTTGATTCCTTTCCATCAATTATGTAGATTGGTTTTTCATCGCCATCACCACTGATAAAGAACATATCCTTTCCTTTTTCAACAGTAATGACATTCATATCAACATCTTCATCATCATCTGACATTTTCATGATGAATACATTCTTCTCCCCATCATTGTCCGATTTTTTTATTTTGATATGTTTTTCATGGACACCATCCTTGTCCTTCATGGCATCGAATTCCTTTCTTGTAACTTTCTTACCATCGACTGTTATGGTTTCTTTGCCATCTTTTTCGATTATCTCTATGGTCTTCTGGTCATCGCCATCACCATAGGCATTGACCCAAACGGTTTTATCCGAATCCTCATCGGTATGAATACTGATTTTTTTACTGATGTTCTTGTGCATATGCTTTTTGTTGCCCATTGAGATTGAATTCGTTTCCTCATCATAAATAATATGTACAGGTTCAATTCCTTGATCCCCATTATTGAAACTTGATGAGCTCCTCAGTTCTTGGCCATCCTCCTTCGTGACTGCAAAATCCACTGAGATAAAGGTTATCTCATTCTTGGTATTGTGAACCACGGTATATGAAAAATCCACTCCCTTTTTCGCAAGATCTTTCTTGATATCGCTTAATTCCTGCTCCGTGGTGTTTTTGTCTATGGTAATTTCAATGACCTGGGATGAAGGTTGGGCATTCAGTGCAACACTTACTTCGTCTTCCACCGGCACATAAATATCCCTGGTATTAAAACTGACAAGAAAGATCGCTAGGACCGGAAAGATCAAGGCTATCTTTAAAATGTTCCTTTTGTTTGATTTTGATTTGTTTAGCATAACTATTCGCTTTTTGATTAATGAATTATAAAAATTATTGACAATTGGGGTATAAAAGTGATTCCCCGAAACTTTGAGTAAGGTATATTGGTAACTTTTAATTGAGGTAACTTCTTTGGTAACCCGCTCATCGGCCAAAAACTCCAAATTCTGCTTTATGTTCGATTGGTATAACCAACTGAAGGGATTCATCCATGTGAGAATCGCTATCAAATGGGATAGCATTACATCAACAGAGTGCCACTGTGAACTGTGGGCTTTTTCATGTTTCAATATTGCCGATAATTCACTTTTGGAATAAAGCCTTGGATTGTAAAAAATATGGTTAAAAAAAGAAAAAGGAGCGATATTCCTCGCTGTTTCAACATGATAGAATTTCCCGTGTTTGGTAACTTTATGGCTTTTGATCAGTTTGACCACTGATATGATCTGAATGATGAACCTGATTATAAAAAAAAGCAATCCTACCATGTAAATCACAAATAGGGCAACAACCCCATTGAATCCTTGGATCACTGTAGCTGTATCGATTATGGTTGCATCATCGGATACAAAATTTAGAGGGGTGGTCGCGACCTCAATATAATTGGGAATGCTCACAAATGGGAGGAGTATAGCTGTTAGTATACCGGCTATCAAGAAATGGCGATTTACCCAGAAAAATGTCTCCCCTTTTAAAAAAACTTGATAGGCCAAATAAAAGATAACAAGAATACCCGAGGCCTTTAAAAGATAGATCAAAAGTGCTTCCATTATTTCTTTTTTTCAATTAGGTTTATAATTTCCTTTAACTCGTCTACTGATATTTTCTCTTCCTTGGCAAAAAAGGAAACCATACTTTTATAGGAATTATCAAAATATTCAACCAATTTCGAATTCACAAAACGTTTTCGATAGTCTTCAAGAGATACCAATGGGTAATATCTATGGGTATTGCCAAAGGCTTCATAGGCAACGTATTTTTTTTCCTCCAAATTACGAACGATGGTCGATAATGTATTATAATGGGGTTTGTCACCCTCGATTTCAACCATAATTTCTTTAACGAAAGCTTTCTTAAGCCGCCAAAGGATGATCATGATTTCTTCTTCTTTGTTCGTGAGTTTTTGCATAAGAAATTTTATTTGTTTAATTCATCAAGAGCTTTTTTGGCCGATGCCAAGTTGGGTTGAAGTTCTAAGGCCTTATTATAGGCATTAATCGCATCCAATATATTTCCATTTGTTTTTAAGGCCTCCCCATAGCTATCCCAGCAATTGGCGATGTCAGGAAAAAGTTGGGTGTTTAACTTTAATATTTCCATAGCCTTGACCTTGTCATTTGCTTCATAAAGATAGGCGTATCCCAAATCATTTAAAATAAGATCTTTAGGATCTGTTGGATGGAAGTTGACTGTTAGTTTTTCAAAATTCTCTTTAATATATAATAAGCCATATTCCTCATAATTCTTCCTTATATTTTGAATTGCGGGTAATTGTGGTTTTGGAGGCGTATCATTTCGATACAAGGTTAATATATCCATCCCTATCCTTTCAGCTACTGGTTCATCCATATTTGCGAAAACAATAATCGTTAAATCATCACTTAATACTTGAAACAAAGCTGTATTGAAACCTTCGAAACCACCCGCGGCAATGGTAGCCTTACCTTCTTCTAGCTTGTTGAGATATTGAAAAAATGAATGTTCTCTTTTGGCTTCTTTGGATAGTAGAAGTTCGTCGTAATAATAGGATCGATAAAATTTCATGACATCAAGAGTGGTTGATAGAAAACCGCCATCTGGATTTGGAACGTCTTGCATGGCTGAATTCTCTTCCAATATACCCAAAGGTGTTTTGTAATATCCTTTTGCAATACGGGCATCCAATCCTGAAAAATCATTGAGAAATGTGTCATGCAGTTTTAAGGGATCTACAATTCGCATTAGGACATTGTCAAAATATGATTTACCCGATACTTTTTCGATTACCGCTCCCAAAATAACATACCCTAAATTCGAGTATTGTTCTTCTGTTCCAGGTTCAAAATCAAGCGAAACCGATTTTGCACGCCCCACGATGGCATGTAAGGATTGTTCACTTTCTTTGAGGTTGAAATAGTCTGGGGAGTGGTAATCACCAAAACCTGAGCTATGCTCAAGTAGATGATTCAGGGTAATACTTTCTGCTTTCGAATCTGAAAAACCACTTATATAGGAGGTTAATTTGTCCGTTAATCTCAATTTACCTTCTGCCGCCAATTGATGGATGACAATCGAAGTGAACGTTTTGTTCATTGAACCAATATCGAATAAGGTATTTAGCTCATTGTTTATACCTTTTTGCCGATCTGCAAGGCCAAAAGCCTTATGATAGAGGACCTCTCCTTTTTGTGCTACAAGAACTACTCCTGAAAATATATCCAAATCAATGTACGATTGAATTAAACCATCAACCTTGCTGATTAATTGAATCTGATCGTTGTTGTCTAGAGGTTCATTTTTCTGTTTATTGCCGCATTGTGTGAAAAATAGACAAAGCACCGTAATCATCGCAATGCGCAATTTTTTCTCTAAATTGTCTATACAATGAATTGTGTTCGTGAAAGCACCCATCGTGCAATATCTTTGGTTTATACAAAAATAAACTATTATTTTAGTTCTAAAACTAATTTAATAGTTATTTAACTAAAAAAATAGTTAATGATTTGTTTCAAATGCATCCCTTTGCCTCAGAAAATAAAAATCTTGGTTTATATTTGTCAAAAGCATATTGATGCAAAACATCCTTTTTATTGTCCTTGGTCTTACCTTATTGATTGCCGGGGGCAATTGGCTTTTGAAATCGGCCGTAGCCTTATCGCTAAGACTGAATATCCCTAAAATTGTTATTGGTATGACCATTGTGTCGTTAGCCACTTCCGCTCCAGAACTTATTGTAAGTATCAAGGCGGCAATGGACGGTTTCCCTGATTTGGCCTTGGGGAATGTCGTCGGATCCAATATCGCTAACCTGGGTTTTGTTCTCGCGATAATTTTGCTTTTGGGCAGTATTGATGTGAAGAGGAGTTTTTATATAACAGATTGGCCTATGATGATGCTTGCATCGCTGGTATTTTTTGGCTTTATCTTTTTTGATGGGAAATTAGTGCGGTATGAAGGTATTATTATGGTGGTCTTGCTATTTCTGTTTCTTATCTATTTATTGAAATTCCAAAAAACAGCAGTGGTCGAAGAAGCCCATGAGGATGACATTCCATTGCCACTATACAAGGCTGTTTTGTTTCTAGGCATTGGAGGGGCATCACTTTGGGGTGGTTCTGAACTTTTGGTAAGTGGAGCAGTAGGTATGGCCAATCATTATGGAGTCAGCGAACGGGTCATTGGCATTACTGTTGTCTCCGTGGGCACTAGTATTCCTGAATTGGCAGCTTCGATTATTGCTATAATAAAGAAAGAGAAGGCTATCTCACTTGGTAATTTAATAGGTTCCAATATTTTCAATCTCATGGCTGTATTAGGTATAACTTCCATTATTACACCAATAGAGGTCATGGATCAAAGTCTATTGAGCAATGATATCTTCTGGATGCTGGGGATTTCGTTTTTGATTTTCCCTTTGGTTTTCTTTCCAAAAGGACTGCGTCTTGGATGGAGGGATGGTCTTGTCTTACTAGTTGTCTATGCAGTCTTTATCTTTTTCACAATACAATAAAAAAAACCCCGACATGACTGTCAGGGCTTTATATAAAAGATTTAAACGAGTATTTAATTTGCAACTGCTTGAATATTCGCAGATTTAACGGTATTGATAATTCTACCGGCAATCTTATAGGGATCACCGTTTGAAGCAGGTCTTCTATCCTCTAACCATCCTTTCCATCCTTTTTCAACGGTAATGATAGGAATTCTGATTGAAGCTCCCCTGTCAGATATACCATAGCTAAAGTCCGAAACATGCGCAGTTTCATGGAGTCCTGTTAAACGCTCATCGTTAAAGGCACCATAAACAGCCATATGTTCGTCAGTGACGGGTCTAAAGGCCTCACATATTTGCTCATAAATTTCCTGGGAACCACAGGTTCTTAATGTCGTGTTCGAGAAATTGGCATGCATACCCGAGCCATTCCAATCCCCTTTTACAGGTTTTGGATGGTATTCAATATAGTAGCCATATTTTTCAGTTAATCTATCCAATAAGTATCTAGCCACCCAAATTTCATCCCCAGCTTTTTTTGCACCCTTTGCGAAAATCTGAAATTCCCACTGTCCGGGCGCCACTTCCTGATTTATCCCTTCAAAATTCAATCCAGCTTTGATACACAAGTCCGCATGCTCCTCAACAAAATCCCTACCCCAGGTGTACCTTCCACCAACGGAGCAATAATACTTACCTTGTGGTCCAGGAAATCCACCACGTGGAAAACCTAAAGGTAAATCGGTCTTAGTGTCCATTAGGAAGTATTCCTGTTCAAAACCGAACCAAAAGTCGTTATCATCGTCATCAATGGTAGCCCGAGCATTCGAAGGATGGGGTTTTCCATCCGCAGTTAAAACCTCGGACATTACCAAATATCCACTCTCTCGGGTAGGATCCGGAAATATTGCGACCGGTTTTAATAAACAGTCGGATGAATCCCCCGTTGCCTGTTCGGTTGAAGAGCCATCAAAAGACCAGATTTCACAGTCTTCCAATTTACCACTAAAATCATTTTCGATTTTGGTTTTACTTCTCATGTTCTGAGTTGGTTCATGACCGTCCAACCAGATGTATTCTAATTTTGATTTGCTCATAATAATCGGATAATTTTTTTATATTTTTTAAAGACGTACAAAAATAAGAGTTTTAGTAAATATATTTGTTTTTTAAGGGGGTATTTATCAACAACCGGTTAATAATTCACTATACCCCTAATTTTTATGGGGTATTTTGTTTAAAAATTATTTTTATAGGGCCTAAATTATTAAATCCTTAATTATTACTTTTGCCTAAATTATAATTGGATTATGACCAAATCAAGGTTTAAGGCTGTACATGAAAGCCAAAAAAGAAAGCGTATTGATATAAAGGAAAACGGGAGACGCTCCGAACAATTTGGGGCAAATGTCTTCAATGAGAATTCAATGCTTCAGCATTTAACCATGGATGCATTGAAGAGTGTCAAAGGCGCCATTATCTCCGGTTCCAAAATAGATCGAAAGATCGCGGATCAAGTGGCTGAGGCAATGAAAGGATGGGCCATTCAAAAGGGTGCTACCCATTATACCCATTGGTTTCAACCCTTAACAGGGGCCACGGCAGAAAAGCACGATGCTTTTTTTGACCTTTTACCCGACGGTAGGGCATTGGAAAAATTTGGTGGGGGCCAGTTGGTACAACAGGAACCCGATGCTTCCAGTTTCCCCCATGGTGGAATCCGAAATACCTTTGAAGCGAGGGGATATACAGCATGGGACCCTACTTCCCCTGCTTTTATTTATGGAACAACATTATGTATCCCAACGATTTTTGTTGCATATACCGGGGAAGCATTGGACAATAAGGCCCCTTTGTTGAGGGCCTTACAAGCTGTGGATAGTGCTGCAACTGCTGTGGCCAGGTATTTTGATAAGAATGTAACCAAAGTGAATGCCACCCTTGGCTGGGAACAAGAGTACTTTTTAATCGATAAATCACTTGCCTATTCCAGGCCCGATATCATATTGACTGGTAGGACCTTGGTCGGATTATATGCCGCCAAAGGACAGCAATTGGACGACCATTATTTTGGGGTTATTCCGAGTAGGGTGTTAACATTTATGCGACATTTGGAGGTTGAATGTACCAAACTGGGTATCCCGGTCAAGACCCGGCATAATGAGGTGGCCCCAAATCAATTTGAACTGGCCCCGGTTTTTGAAGAAGCCAATTTGGCCGTTGACCATAACTCATTGTTAATGGATATCATGGAAAAAGTGGCTGAAATCCATAACTTCAAGGTATTGTTCCATGAGAAACCTTTCGCAGGAATCAACGGTTCCGGAAAACATAATAACTGGTCGTTATCCACTGATACCGGAGTAAATTTGTTAAGTCCAGGATCAACTCCCATGAAGAATCTTCAGTTTCTTACCTTTTTCGTGAACACGATCAAGGCGGTTGATACCTATGAAGAACTCCTAAGGTCTTCGATCGCTTCTGCCAGTAATGATCATCGCCTTGGGGCCAACGAGGCGCCACCGGCTATCATGTCGATATTTATTGGTAAACAACTTAGCGGCGTTCTAGATGAATTGGAAGGGGTTTCCCAAGGGAAGTTATCCCCAGAAGAAAAAACTGAATTGAAGTTGAATGTAGTAGGCAAGATACCCGAAATCCTTTTAGACAATACCGACAGAAACCGCACCTCTCCCTTTGCCTTTACAGGCAATAAGTTTGAAATGCGAGGTGTAGGTTCCAAGACCAATTGCGCCAAGCCCATGACCATTCTCAATACAATTGTGGCTAAACAATTACAGGCGTTTAAGAAAGAAGTCGATAACTTGATAGACAGTAAGAACCTCAAAAAGGACGAGGCGATTTTTAACGTGTTGCGTGAATATATCAAGACTTCCAAAAGAATTCGATTTGAAGGTGACGGGTATAGCAGTGATTGGGAGAAAGAGGCGAAGAAAAGAAAGCTAAGTAATAATAAGACCACTCCTGAAGCATTACAGGTGTTAACCTCAAAAGAGAGTTTGGAACTTTTCAAGACGATGCATGTAATGAGCGAAGTTGAGGTAAATGCCCGAAAAGAGGTTGAATTGGACACCTATATTTTAAATATCCAGATTGAGGGCAGGATATTTACCGAAATGGTCTATAACCATATACTTCCTGCTGCCATAGACTATCAAAATAAGCTCATTGCGAACGTAAAGGGTCTAAAGGATATTTATGGCAGCGCGCACAAGAATATGGTGGAAAGCCAACTGCAAATTATTGAACGGATATCGGGGCACATTAAGGATCTAAAGATAAAGACCGATACCATGGTCGATGCCAGAAGGAAAGCCAATGTCATGACCGATAGTAAGAAAAAAGCGTATGCCTATTGCGACAAGGTAAGGCCCCATTTTGAGGAAATACGATATCATTGTGATAAACTGGAACGCTTGGTCGATGATCAACTCTGGCCGCTCACCAAGTATAGGGAGTTGTTGTTTGTTAATTGATAAAACTTGACAGACCATTCTTCGTTAAAGAAAATCAATTTAAAAACTCACAATTTGTGGGCTTTTTTAACTATTCCATTATTTTTGACACAAACTACCTAAAATGGGTTCATCGAACAGCGAAAGATATAGTCAACGAGGGGTTTCTGCCTCTAAGGAAGATGTACATAATGCAATAAAGAATATTGATAAGGGCCTTTTTCCCAGGGCTTTCTGTAAGATCGTACCAGACTATTTAACCAACGATGATGACTATTGTTTGATCATGCACGCAGATGGTGCCGGCACCAAATCTTCCTTGGCCTATATGTATTGGAGAGAAACCGGGGATATCTCCGTATGGAAGGGTATTGCCCAAGATGCCCTGATCATGAATATTGATGATTTGATCTGTGTTGGGGCTACTGATAATATCATGCTGTCTTCCACTATAGGAAGAAATAAGAATTTAATTCCAGGTGAGGTTATTTCAGCTATAATCAATGGTACCGAAGAATTGATTTCCGATTTGGCAGAACATGGTATTACCATTCATTCCACCGGAGGGGAAACAGCCGATGTAGGTGACTTGGTACGCACGATTATTGTCGATTCTACGGTTACGGCAAGGATGAGACGCAAGGATGTTATTGATAACGCTAACATAAAGGCTGGGGATGTGATTGTTGGACTTGCATCTTTTGGTCAGGCGGTCTATGAAAAGGAATATAATGGAGGCATGGGAAGTAATGGTTTGACCTCTGCCCGCCATGATGTTTTCTCAACCTACCTTGCAGAGAAATATCCAGAGAGTTATGATCAGGCAGTGCCTGCGGATCTGGTGTATTCGGGTAATGTAAAATTAACCGATGAGGTCAGGGAATCGCCTATTGATGCTGGAAAGTTGGTGTTATCGCCCACCCGTACCTATGCCCCGATCGTAAAAAAGATATTATCAAAATATACAGCATCTGATATTCACGGAATGGTTCATTGC
>JAHHKH010000083.1 GCA_018679695.1 Maribacter sp. | reverse complement strand
TGCTGATACTTACACCACCAATCAAATATTTATGTTCAGGATACCTTAGGGTGGTATGCACAATTCCCTTCCAAAGCAAGAACAATGGCATGGGTTTTTGTTGATATTTTTTGGTGATATAAGCCCTGCCCATTTCTATTGATTGCTTCATCATTCCGAACAATTCGGGTTCAAACCTGAATAAGTCCTGAAGGTAAAAACCGTCTATACCATATTGTTCAAATATCTCTAAGCCCATACCCATACGATAAGCCCCTACGATCTCCTTGTCATTGCCATCCCAGAGAAATAAATGATGATAGTATTCGTCAAACTTGTCCAGGTCAATGGAATTATTCGTCCCCTCCCCTATTGCCCTAAAAGTTACCTCCCTTTGTCTACCGATCTCCTTTAGGATAAAGGGCATATCAATGGCCTTTGCCAAAAAAACTTCATAATTCTTGCTCTGGAGCATTCTGCAATCTTTTTCCCTAAGCTTCTCAATTTCCCCTTCAATAACCTCAGTTCTCACCGCCGTTGCAATCTTTTTTGGAGGTTTAGGGATCTTCAATGAAGTCGGTATTTGATCGATCAAACGCTCTTTCTCATAAGCGTTGGACAGAATGTATGTTTTTCTGCGCAATAGATCGGTGAAATCCTCCAAAGTCTCTTGCTCATTCTGCGCGTTTACCGAGATGGGCTGGCCAATCCTTACCTTAATGGGACGGTTTTTTTGGGAATAGACTTCTGAAGGCAATTTAGCCGTCCTAAAAATATCACTGATTTTAGATAACCTATAAAAGAACTTACTGTTCTTGGCATGAAAATAAATGGGGACCACTGGCACATTGGCCTTTCGTATGAGTTTAAGGGCAGCTTCTTCCCAGGGTTTGTCCACAATCAATCTCCCGTCCTTGTAAGTAGAGACCTCCCCTGCAGGAAAAATACCCAGAGGATGGCCTTCGCCTAAATGGGCCATGGCACTCTTGAAGCCCGCAATACTGTTTTTTACATCCTTATGATTTTCAAAAGGATTAACCGGTAATATATAGGGTGAAATAGGCTCTATCCGATTGAGTAGGAAGTTGGCTATTATCTTAAAGTCGGACCTATGTGTTACCAATAACTTCAACAATAGCACGCCATCAATTCCACCTAATGGATGATTGGATATGGTGATATAGGCGCCCTCTTTGGGCAAGCGCTTAAAATCTTCCTCATGGACCTCAAAATCTATCTGGTAGTGTTTTAATATAGCGTCCAAAAACGCTATCCCTTCCAGATGTCCATGCTTAACATAAAATCTATTGATGCCAGAAATTCGAGTAACCTTCATCAGAATCCACCCCATAAGGGTGCCCAATAAACCGTACTTGTGAAGATTAATTGCCTTAGCTACTTCCTTAGCGGTCACTAAACCCATGATCTGTATAATTTAGGATGCATAAATATAGCAAAATCCCTATTGGAAGTGCTATTTAAATAGTTTAGAAATAAAAGGAAAATTGCTATTTTACCACTAATTGAACGGTTTCATTGGCGCGTTGTTCCAACAATATTTCCTTGCCATTTTGCATTGAGGTAATTGCATCGGAATTAAAGTGTCTAATGGTATAAAGCGATACTCCTTCGTGGCAAACCACATTGAACCTGCTTTTCAGTAAATTCAACAATTCCTGTAACCTGCCAAATTTATTATCCACGCAAACCGAAAAACTAATTGCCGAATTTTGTATAAGATCCACTTTCATTTTGTGGTCATGGAGCATTTTAAAAAGGTCACTGATGCTATCCTCAACGATAAACGAAAAATCCAAGGATGAAAGCCGCATCAATACTTGATCCTTTTTCATGATATAACAAGGAATTTGAGGTTCTAAGGTGGTTCCTTTACCTACCGTAGTCCCCTTTCCTTTAGGATTTATGAATGATTTTACCAATAGCGGAATCTCTTTTCTTTGCAAAGGCTGCAAAGTTTTTGGATGAATAACAGAGGCTCCATAGAATGCCAGTTCAATGGCTTCCCTATATGATATTTTATGTAGTAACTGCGCCTCTTCGAAATAGCGGGGATCGGCATTCAAAACACCAGGGACATCTTTCCAGATGGTTACTGAATTGGCATTAAGGCAATAGGCGAAAATTGCCGCGGTATAATCCGAACCTTCCCGACCCAGGGTACTCGTAAAATTATTGTCATCACTCCCCAAAAAACCTTGGGTAATGTACAGTTGGTTTTTATCAATACCTTCCGATATTCTTTCCTGCGTCCTTTCCCAATTCACTTTCGCATCGCGATAGCTATTATCGGTTTTAATAAAATCTCGAACATCGAGCCAGGTATTTATAATTCCTTTATCGTTCAAATAATGACTTAAAATGGCTGTGGAAAGCAACTCTCCGTAACCCACCACTTGATCGTAAACGAAATTGTAATTGGGGGATTTATTCCATGCCAGGAATCCTCGAACCTCCTCGAATAACATTTTCACATTATCATATACAGGATGATTCTTCTTTTGGAACAGTTCATCAAGTATAGAATCGTGATACTCAATCACCTCTTGAATAGCGCCACTTTGCTCATTTTTATCACCAAAATAGGAGTTTACGATTTTCTCCATGGCATTAGTGGTCTTGCCCATTGCAGATACAATCAACAGTGTATTTTCATAGCCTACCTCCTCCAAAACCTTTACAAGGTTTCGAACTCCTTCGGCATCTTTTACCGATGCCCCTCCAAATTTGAATATTCTCATAAATTGTTTAAATAATTTTTGATTCCTTGCGCATCTAAGTGAACAACATCCCAATCACGTAAAACCTTTGCGCCCTTCCTTTCATAAAAATTTATTGCCGGTTCATTCCAATCCAAAACCTCCCAACTAATACGTTTTACGCCCTGATTGGCACAATATTTTACCACTTCATTTAAAAGCGCGGTGCCCAGACCACTACCTCTCATAGCCTCGGAAACTACTAAATCCTCTAAATGTATTATAGGTCCCTTCCAGGTGGAATATCGATCGTAAATCAATGCCATTCCAACAATAGTTGTATTGGTTTCCGCAACAAAACAATGGAAACGCTTTTCAGGACCGAACCCATCATGGACTAAGTCGTTGGAGGTTACCTCAACAGCACTGGCCTCCTTTTCAAAACTGGCAAGCTCCTTGATCAGTTCAAGAACGCTGGGCATGTCCTCAGCTGTGGCTTCACGAATAGAATATTCCATAATTGTTACAAATAAAACACATAGTTATAAATTTAAAAAATCTATTTGTTACGAAATCGATATAGTTTCACAAATTAACCGATATTTGTTCTTAAATTGTATAGTGTAATGCTTGATAAAAAACACACAACACTTGGGGAGTTCATAATTGAAAATCAGTCATCATTTCAATATTCCTCAGGGGAGCTTTCAAAACTTATCAATGCCCTTCGATTGGCGGCAAAGGTAGTAAACCATGAAGTAAACAAAGCTGGTCTGGTTGATATTTTAGGGGCCGCTGGCGATACGAACATCCAAGGTGAAAATCAACAGAAATTAGATGTCCTGGCCAATGAAAAGTTTATTCAGACCTTAAAAAATCGCGAAATTGTTTGTGGTATTGCTTCTGAGGAAGAGGACGATTTCATTAGTGTAAACAGTAATGATGAGCAACATCAGAATAAATATGTGGTACTGATCGATCCTTTGGACGGATCTTCGAATATTGATGTTAATGTATCTGTAGGAACTATTTTTTCGGTCTATAGAAGAATTACGCCCGTTGGTACCCCGGTACAACTCGAAGATTTTCTTCAGCCTGGAAAAAATCAGGTTGCTGCAGGATATATAGTTTACGGAACTTCTACCATGCTGGTTTACACCACGGGACATGGGGTAAATGGTTTTACCTTAAACCCGGCCTTAGGCACATTTTACCTCTCCCATCCCGATATGCAATTTCCTGAATCAGGAAAAATATACTCTGTGAATGAAGGGAATTATGTTCATTTTCTGCAAGGGGTAAAAGATTATATAAAGTATTGTCAGGAAGAAGAGGGCGATAGACCCTATACCTCTAGATATATAGGTTCTTTGGTCTCTGATTTCCATAGGAATATGATCAAGGGCGGTATTTATATGTACCCAAAGAGCAGCGTTAATGAAAATGGTAAATTACGATTATTGTATGAGTGTAATCCTATGGCCTTTATCGCCGAACAAGCCAATGGTTTGGCAAGTGGTGGACGATCAAGGATACTCGATATCCAACCCACAGAATTGCATCAACGTGTGCCCTTCTTTTGTGGAAGTAAAAATATGGTCAATAAATTACAGGAATTTCTGGACAAATATCACTAAACAAAGACTCGGACACTTAGCCTGTTTGCTTAAACGCTTTTATTTTTTTATCAAATAGAGATAATCCTCAAAGTCAATTCTACCCCTAAAAATCGCAATTGATTTTTTAATGATTTTGTCAGCCTTATCACTAGGATAGCCCAAACCAATAGCGTATTTTTTCAACAAGACCATTTCTTTATCTTCAACATCATTATCAGCAAAAATGATTTTGAATAAATCGAACAAGCGCTCCAATCGTAGTTCGGAACTGTTTTGTGGTTCAATAGGGTATTTATTCGATTTCTTCATTACCTCTTTGAAGTCAGTTTCAGAAATATCCAATTTACGGGCAAAATGGGCTAAAAGTTTCATTTCCTGGGGATTTACCTCCCCATCCACAGCTGCCAAAGTAGCAATAGAGGCGAAATGGGCTAAATTTTTTCGTTTCTCACTATGATTGTATAAATCTAAAATCGGCATACGTACTAAATTTTTAATGAACAAAGATAATTTTTTTAAAAGTGATATTTTAGTTTACGATTGATTATTTTATTACCCGATTTAAGCAATATCCATACAGTTCAAATTCATGAGTCAAGACCAATTATACAGCATTGCGGAAAACTGGTTTGCACAACAAGGTTGGAAACCTTTTAACTTTCAAAAGCAAACCTGGAAAGCATTTTTGCAAGGAAAACATGGTCTATTAAATGCCCCCACTGGAAGTGGTAAAACATATGCCCTTTGGTTTCCGATTGTCCTCGGGTATATCAAGGAAAACCCTGATTTCAAAAATAAGTACAAAAAAGGTTTAAAAGCTATTTGGATCACTCCGTTACGGGCGCTGTCCCACGAAATTAAACAATCGGCTGAACGGGTGGCCAACGACTTGGGAACAGGCTTGACCGTAGGTATACGTTCTGGGGATACAAGTACCAGTGAAAGAGCGAGACAAAAAAGGAACATGCCCGATCTTTTGATAACAACCCCTGAAAGCCTTCATTTACTTTTGGCATCCAAAGGTTATGATAAAACCTTCAGAAATTGTTCAGCGGTGGTAGTTGATGAATGGCATGAACTTTTAGGCACGAAAAGAGGGGTACAAACAGAACTGGGACTATCAAGATTAAAGGCAATTACCAAAAACCTAAGGATATGGGGAATATCGGCCACTATCGGAAATCTGGAACAGGCGAAACAAGTTTTACTTGGACCCTATACACCGGAATTGGAAAATTCTGTAATGATCAAGGCCGACCTTAAAAAGAAAATCACGGTAAAAAGTATTATTCCCGATAAAATGGAAACTTTTCCTTGGCGCGGACATCTGGGACTTCGCCTTTTGGAAGAGGTTGTTCCAATAATCAACAACAGCAAAACTACCTTGTTGTTTACCAATACACGAAGCCAATGTGAAATATGGTTTCAAAAAATTCTTGAAAATCATCCCGAGTTCGCAGGAGAGATAGCCATGCATCACGGCAGTATCAACAAGGAAACCCGACAATGGGTAGAACAAGCCATTCGCAATGAAAGCCTAAAAGCAGTAGTTTGCACCTCGAGTCTGGACCTAGGTGTCGATTTTGCCCCAGTTGAAACCGTTGTTCAAATAGGGGGGACTAAAGGTATCGCCCGTTTCTTGCAAAGGGCAGGTCGTAGTGGCCACAGACCTGGCGAGGAAAGCATAATTTACTTTATGCCCACACATGCCATTGAGCTAGTCGAGGCCTCGGCATTACAGCAGGCTGTAAAGAAAAATGCCGTTGAAGACCGTATTCCTTATCTGAATAGTTTTGACGTACTGATCCAGTATCTGACCACCCTGGCAGTCTCGGATGGATTTTATCCCGATGCGATTTACGCTGAAATTAAACAGACTTTTTGTTACCAAGCCATAACCAGAGATCAATGGCAATGGTTATTGAATTTTATTGTATGGGGGAGTCAAAGTCTACAGTCCTATGATGAGTACAAGAAAGTGGAGGTCGAAGAAGATGGCCGTTTTAAAGTGAACAATAGGGGAATCGCAATGCGCCACCGTTTTCAGATTGGCACCATTGTGGGCGATGCCAATTTAACGGTCCGTTATCAAAAAGGGGGCTACATAGGTACCATCGAGGAATATTTCATCTCCAAACTAAAAGCGGGTGATGTATTTACTTTTGCAGGGAGGAACCTAGAGTTCATCCGAATTAAACAAATGCAGGTCCATGTAAGGAATTCAAGCAGAAAGTCGAGCAAAGTCCCAGCCTGGATGGGCGGTAGAATGTCTTTTTCTGCCCAAATGTCCGAACTATTAAGAAATGAATTGTATTCCGCTTCACTCCCCTATTCAAAACAATCAAAAGAAATAAGATCCCTAAAAACGATTTTTGACACCCAGCGTTCAGAAAGTATTGTGCCCAAACCCAATGAATTTTTAATTGAGAGCTTTGAAACCAATGATGGCCATCATTATATTTTTTACCCTTTTGAAGGACGCTCAGTACATGAGGCAATGGGTAGTCTTCTAAGTTATCGTATTAGCTTGTTGTCGCCCATTACCTTTTCCTTGGCCTTCAATGATTATGGCTTTGAACTACTGTCCGACCAAAATCTGGATGTTCAGGATATTCTTGACAATAACCTATTCACAACCGAATATCTTTTTGATGATTTGCAAAAAAGCTTAAATTCAACTGAAATGGCGAGGCGTAAATTTCGCGACATTGCGGTGATCAGTGGAATGGTATTTACAGGTTATCCTGAAAAGGGAATAAAAATGAAGCACTTGCAAAGCAGCTCGCAGTTATTGTTTGATGTCTTCAAGGACTATGAAGCTGATAATCTTCTATATCGGCAAGCCTACACAGAAACCTTCGAGCACCAGTTGGAAGAAGGTCGTTTACGTTTGGCACTCGAGCGGATAGCGTTACAAAAAGTCATCTGGAAGCAATGTGAATATCCAACTCCATTTTCCTTTCCTTTGATTACCGATAGACTCCGTGAAAAATTGTCGAGTGAAAAATTGGCTGACCGTATTAAGCGGATGACGACAAGACTATTGAAAAAATAACACTATGACCCAAGACCTCCAAATTCAAAATCAGAACTTCACCATGCACCCATCCGGGACCATGTTTTGGGAAGAGCAATCGGCACTTCTTATCAGTGATGTGCATTTGGGAAAGGTAAGTCACTTCAGAAAATTCGGTTCTGCAGTACCCCAAAATGCCATTGGTGAAAATTTTAGGATATTGGATGAGGTTGTTTATTATTTTAACCCGAAAAATATCTATTTCTTGGGCGATTTATTTCATTCATATCTAAACAGCGAATGGTGCTATTTTGAGAAGTGGGTGTCAAAAGAAAAAAAGCAGATTGTTTTGATCCATGGAAACCACGATATTATTTCGCCCTTAAAATATGAGTCTTTAGGCATTCAAATTCTAGACGAACTTGTTATTGGTAAATTCTTGTTTACCCATCATCCTGAAAAACGTGAGGGTTTTTTCAACCTTTGTGGGCACATACATCCAGCTGTCAAATTACGTGGCCAGGGAAAGCAATCGATTCGGTTGCCCTGCTTTTTTAAAAGCAAAGATCAGCTGATCCTTCCCGCATTTGGCAAATTCACGGGTTCATATACCCTAAAACTTAAAAAACAGGACGAGGCCTATGCTATTGCTGAAGGTATGGTCATAAAAATATAATCCTTCTTTTGGGTTAGGATTTGCTTCAACCTATATTTGCACAAAATTCCAGGGTTGACCAAATCTACGATCCAACAACTGTTTGCACAGTCTCCGCCAACACGGAAACTGCAGACGGCTATTGCCCAAACCCAAATTCCCAACGCTACTAAAGGCAACGGAATTGCTTTAAAGGGCCTAACAGGTTCTGCCCTTTCCTTTGTTATTTCAACTGTTTTCAAGAATTCAGAGTTCCCCTACCTATTGATTTTCAATGATAAGGAAGAAGCAGCCTATTACCTCAATGATCTTGAGCTGCTTGTGGGTGAGAAAGATGTATTGTTCTATCCTGGGAGCTATCGAAGACCCTACCAAATTGAAGAAACCGATAACGCTAATGTATTGCTCAGGGCAGAGGTATTGAACCGCATTAACTCGCGAAAAAAACCAGCACTGATTGTTACTTATCCCGATGCGTTATTTGAAAAAGTAGTCACCAGAAAAGAGCTTGATAAGAACACATTAAAAATAAAAGTAGATGATTCGCTTTCGTTGGATTTTCTTAATGAGGTGCTTTTTGAATACCAGTTCAAACGGGTCGATTTCGTAACCGAACCTGGCGAATTTTCGGTACGCGGCGGCATAGTCGATGTATTTTCTTTCTCCCATGATGAGCCCTATCGTTTAGAGTTCTTCGGTGACGAGGTAGACAGCATTCGTACCTTCGATGTCGAAACCCAATTATCAACCGATAAGGTTACCCGAATTAGAATAATACCCAATGTAGAGAACAAGTTCTTGAATGAGACGCGAGAGAGTTTCCTTAAGTATATTTCCCCAAAGACCATTGTCTTTATAAAGAATCCTGATTTGCTCTACAGCCGTTTGGACTCATTTTTCAAAAAGGCCGAAGAATCATTCAAAATGTTATCCCAGAATGTAAAACATGCTGACCCTGGTGCACTATTTGTGAACTCCCAATTATTAAAGTCACAGTTGCAGGAATATTGTTTGGTCTATATCAACGGTTCCAATGAAGCTTTGAAGACTTCGCAAATCGATGGGATTTCCTTTAGAACCAAACCGCAACCTGCTTTCAATAAAAAGTTCGATTTATTGATTGCCAATCTCAAGGAAAATAGCCAAAAAGGGTATACCAATTATATCTTCTGTGCCTCGGAACAACAGGCCAAACGCTTTCATGATATTTTTGACGAGGTAGACGAAGACATTGCATATTCGACCTTGGTCTTACCTATCTATGAAGGATTTATAGATGATGACCTAAAATTGGTGTGCTATACAGACCATCAGATTTTTGAACGCTACCACAAATTCCATCTTAAGAACGGTTATGCCAAAAAGCAGGCTATTACCCTTAAAGAGCTCAACAAATTGGATGTTGGGGATTATGTGACCCATATTGATCATGGAATTGGAAAATTTGGCGGTCTTCAAAAAATAGAGGTGGAGGGCAAAAAACAGGAAGCTATAAAACTTATGTATGGGGATCGCGATATTCTTTATGTTAGCATTCATTCGCTGCATAAAATTTCAAAATTCAATGGTAAGGATGGCGCCGTTCCCAAGATTTATAAATTGGGTTCTGCGGCATGGAAGAAATTAAAACAGAAGACCAAATCGCGGGTCAAGAAAATTGCCTTTGATCTCATTAAGGTTTATGCAAAACGAAGACTGGAAAAAGGCTTTCAATACACCCCTGACAGTTATTTACAATTGGAGCTGGAAGCATCCTTTATCTTTGAAGACACCCCAGATCAAAGCAAGGCCACCGAGGATATTAAAAAAGACATGGAGAGTGAACGGCCCATGGATCGTCTGGTTTGTGGCGATGTAGGTTTTGGCAAAACCGAAGTTGCCATACGTGCGGCTTTCAAGGCCGTGGAGAATGGAAAGCAGGTAGCCGTGTTGGTACCCACAACGATTTTGGCTTTTCAGCACAAAAGGACCTTTAGCGAACGTCTAAAGGAAATGCCAGTCACTGTTGATTACCTCAATCGGTTCAGAACGACAAAGGAAAAAAAGGATACCTTGGCGAATTTGGAAAATGGGAAAGTGGATATTATTATTGGCACCCATCAACTTGTGAACAAAAACGTCAAATTCAGGGACCTGGGTTTATTGATCGTTGATGAAGAACAAAAATTCGGGGTAGCGGTAAAGGATAAATTAAAATCGATCAAAGAGAATGTCGACGTACTTACTTTAACTGCAACCCCAATACCGCGGACACTACAATTTAGTTTAATGGCAGCACGGGACCTTTCGGTAATCAATACCCCACCACCCAACCGCTATCCCATTGAAAGTCATGTCATCAGATTTAATGAGGAAACCATTCGCGATGCCATAACCTACGAAATACAGCGAGGTGGACAAATTTTCTTTATTCACAATCGCATAGAAAATATCAAGGAAGTTGCTGGTATGATCCAACGATTGGTACCCGATGCCAAAATAGGTATAGGTCATGGTCGAATGGAAGGAAAAAAACTCGAAACCCTGATGCTCGCCTTTATGAACGGTGAATTCGATGTTCTGGTCTCGACTACAATCGTTGAGAGTGGTTTGGATGTCACGAATGCCAATACCATTTTCATTAATAATGCCAATAATTTTGGACTCAGTGATTTGCACCAAATGCGGGGGCGTGTTGGTCGTAGTAACAAAAAGGCATTTTGCTATTTTATAACCCCGCCTTTTGACGTTATGACCCATGAAGCACGAAAAAGGATCCAGGCTTTGGAGCAGTTTACAGAGCTGGGAAGTGGATTCAATATAGCAATGAAAGATCTTGAAATACGAGGTGCCGGGGATCTCTTGGGTGGAGAACAGAGCGGATTCATAAATGAAATTGGTTTTGATACCTATCAAAAAATCTTGGCCGAGGCCATAGAGGAGCTAAAGGAAAATGAGTTTAAGGAATTATATGATGAGGTCGAAGGGCCCCATGACAGGGTATTTGTTAAGGACACCCAGATCGATTCTGATTTTGAACTCTTGTTCCCTGACGATTACATCAACAATATTACTGAAAGGCTAAATCTGTATACAGAATTGAATTCTATCAAAGAGGAAGAGGCTTTACAAAAATTCGAGTCAGAATTGATAGACCGTTTTGGGGAATTACCCACGCAGGTTGTTGATCTTTTGAACTCTGTTCGCATAAAATGGATAGCGAGCAGTATTGGTCTTGAAAAAGTAGTTATGAAAAAAGGCAAATTGATTGGCTATTTTATTGCGGATCAAGAATCTGCCTTTTATCAAAGTGAAACCTTTACCGAAGTCCTGCAATTTGTACAGACCCATGCCAATATCTGTAAAATGAAAGAAAAGCAAACTCGAAACGGACTTCGATTACTGCTGACCTTTGATAATATCAATTCGGTGGAGGAAGCTTTGCAAGCATTCCGCCCTCTTTATAAAACAGAACAGGTCAGTTTTTGATTATGGGTAGATTGTTACTTCATAGGTTTGGTACTATTTTTGAAAACATTACTATTATGAAAAAATCTGTTTTTATTTTCATTTTGCTCCTCGCATATGGTTTGCAAGCCCAGCATTCCATTTCGGGAACCTTTATGCCAGCCAAGGATTATACCTGGTTGATCGCCTATTATCTGAAGCCTGGTACGCAAAACTATATTGCAGATACCGCGATCAACGATGGAAAGTTTACCCTTCAAATCCCTGAAAACGCCTTACCGGGAACCTATAGATTGGTCTACGCTGTGCCGCAAGAAGAGTTTTATTTTGATGTCATCTACAATGGGGAAGAAAGTATAGAACTAGCTTTCAATGCTAATGAAGGGATCTCTTTTATCAATTCGGAAGAGAATAAACTTTTCAATTCCTATTTTAAAAACATCAGTGTTCTCGAACAACAAATTACGCGTTTTTATACCAACGAAAACACCGAAGTAAAAGATTACGTGAACATAACGAGGCAACTGGAAAAAACCCAGAAAACATATGAAGAAAAAACGTTGGGAATGCTCGTACATAATTTTGTGAAAGCCAACAAACCGTACATCCCTTCGAATTATGAGTCGGTTTTCCAATATGTCAATAATAGAAAGAATAATTACTTCAAAACATTGGAATTGAACAATGAGATTTTACAGGCTTCCGGTTTTTTGACCGACAAATTGGCCAATTATGTGTTCACGGCACTTCCCTTGGAAACCCAAAGCCAAGAAGAGAGACAGGCAGCCATAATTAGCAATGTTGATACGGTGAACGAAAAGATAGCAAATGTGGATGTCAAGTACAAGGTGCATCTCTTTTACACCTTGTGGGTACAGGCGGCCGCCAATGGTTATGACATTACATCGGACTATATTTATAATAGGTATTTAAGGAAATTGGTCACAGATGCCGATTATCAGGAAATATATAACCAAATCGAGGTACATAATCGATTACGCTTAGGAGCCATTGCACCAAATATCAAATGGGGTCAAAACGATAAAAGAAACGAACTAAGTAAACTCGAAGGAGCGGAAAATTATGTTCTTGTTTTTTGGAGCAGCAGCTGTAGCCACTGTATCCGTGAATTGCCTGCGTTACATAGCAAATTAAAAAATATTGAAAGGGTACAGGTGATTGCCATAGGACTTGAGGAGGACAATCTTACTTGGAAAGCAGAATCATCAAGAATGCCTCGCTTTGAACATGTCATCGCTCTAGGCAAATGGGAAAGTGAATATGCTGACCTTTATGCGATTGATCAAACACCTACCTATTTTATATTGGACAAGGATAAAAAGTTCGTTGCCAAACCTGCAAACGATAAGGAAGTCATTGAATATTTAGAGAACAGATAATAGTTCCTATAGTGTCTTTAAGTCCTTTATCGTTTTAAATGCGATATCAACATGATCATCGTTTACGATAATGGTGAACTCGTTTGTAGTTGAAATAACTTCATAGAGAACAATACCCTCCCAAGCCAGTCGCTGGAAAATAAAATAATAAATACCCGGTACCGAAACATTCTCGGCCGGGAGCTTAACAGTAATTGAGGAAAGATTTTCGGCTTTTTGGGTACATTGCTCCGATTGGAACAGATGTTCCACAGTACTGTCCATAACATTGCTGATGACAATATTTATTTCATTCACACCTCTTGAAGAGGTATAAAATACATCTTGATTGGCATTGATTTCCTCCAATAATTTTGCCTGCTGGGAAAGAATGGTATCAGAAGCCAAAAAAGTATAATCGGTGAGCGAGGAGCGCACCGTAATTTCACCGATGTTCTTTAAGACTTTGATGATTTTATGGGTGGCCCTGAATTCGAGATCATCAGACAATCGCTTCAACGCCATTACGATTGCACCATTACGTATGTCCTTGCCCAATTGCTCTTCAATTTCAGGTTTTATAATTCTTGAAAGTGAAGTTAGATTAATAATGCCCTGGGCAAGGGCACTTTGAAGAAAAGGTTTCTTCTTTATGTATTGCTCAACTACCGATGATATTGTTTTCATACAGAATCAATTGTTATCAAAATTAACAAATTGTTATAAATAAAACAAATTGTAGAAAATTAAAATCAAAAGTGATAGAAGGCATTTTCCAGGTGTTCAATCTCCAAGACCTTGGGATTTTTTAGTATGGTGATCACATCAAACCGTACCTCAACATCAAGATTATTTTCGGTGACATAGTGGTCGGCTCCCAAAACAAGCAAGCTTATCTTTTTTTTAGTGATGGTTTCGGCAATATTCTCGATAAAACTGGTACTTCTAGATCTTACTTCAATTATGGCCAAGACATCATCCTTTTGGGCAATAATGTCAATTTCGGATTTCAAATACCTATAATTCCTGTATTTGATCGTATATCCCTTATTAATCAGAAAATCCACTGCAATCTGCTCCCCTTCCTTTCCAAATTCATTATGTCTTCCCATATTTTGATTTATAAAATAAAGCTAAAAACATGCATTTCATCGAAAAATCAAGTGCTTAAACGTCACTTTTCATCATAACGACGTACATTGGACTGCATAACAACGAAAATAATTGGAATTACATAATATCCAAATCGTTTAGACGTTAAGAATTTGCCCCCTACGCACATGAACGTTCTTAAAGCCTAAAATTACTATGGAATACTTCGTTAATTGTAACACCTCTACATTAGCGCCGTACACAACGCCCTTGGACAGAACCAGGGCAGCGCATTTGTACCGAAGATTGGGGTTTAGCGCCTCAATAGAGACTATAGATCAAGCCGTTGGATTATCCGCGGGTGCCCTGGTCGACAATCTTATTAATCAGGCCATTAACATGGCCCCAACCCCTGCACCTACTTGGGCAGATTGGAACAATAGCAACTATCCTGCGGACGATGATGCAGCCAGACAATTACGCCGTGCCCAGCTCGAAGAATGGAGACTTGCTTATGCCAATGGGATGTTGTCAAACAATCTACGGGAAAGACTGAGTTTTTTCTGGAGTAATCATTTTGTTACAGAAATCGATGTTTACGATTGTAACTCATTCCTTTATTATTATATCAATTGCCTACAGAGAAATAGTATTGGCAATTTCAAGACCTTTGTCAGCGAAATCGGATTGACCAGTGCAATGCTCTACTATTTGGATGGGGTATATAATAATGGTAACAATCCTAATGAAAATTATGCCAGGGAATTGTACGAACTGTTTACCTTAGGGGATGGTAATGGATATACTGAAATGGATATCATTGAAACCGCTAAGGCCCTTACCGGTTATGTTGAACGCGGTGAATTAGGTTGTGAAGCTGTTGCTTTCAATCCTGAGCGATTCGATGCCGGCAGTAAAACCATTCTAGGTCAGACCGGTAATTGGGGTTATGATGATGTTATTGACATCTTGTTTCAACAGCGACCCAATGAAATCGCCCAATTTATTTCAAGGAAACTATATGAATTCTTTGTACATCCTGATTCCAAGGATGCAGCGAACAATGCCCAAACCATAATAGATGGCATGGCAAATACTTTTGTTGCAAACAATTTTGAACTTGCCCCTGTCCTATCACAACTTTTCAAAAGTCAGCACTTTTTTGATGACGAAGCTATTGGTGTTATAATTAAAAGTCCGTTTGATATGTACTTTAATTTTTTAAAGGAATCCGGGTTTAGCTATAATGACACCAATGTTTCTGAAATGGTCAACTATAGTGGACTGCTCAGCCAACGATTGTTCGACCCATTTGATGTTGCGGGTTGGCAAAGAGACCGAACATGGATCAATACCAACTTTATCATTGGTCGTTGGTTGACTATAGAATCGATAATCGAAAATTTTTATCAGGCCGATAATGAGCAATTTAGGGCTTTCGGTTTGGCCATAACGGGAAATGATGGTTTAACAAGTAATAATCCCGATGTTATAGCTCGACCTATTATTGATTTTGTGCTACCGAAAGGACTTCTTACGGAACCGGACTACGAAAAAGCTTTCGCCGTTTTCAGAAGTGATATTGATGAAACCTATTATGAAGGCGGCACAACCCCTTCATGGACCTTGGCAATTTGGCCACAAGCTCCATTCCAAGTGTATTTACTACTTCAATATTTAGCAAGAGAACCTGAATTTCAATTAAAATAAAACTTACGATTATGTGCGATACTCACGATAATACTCCATACAAAGGCTTAGAACATGAAGGCCACGATCAAGAACATAAGGCATGGAGCAGAAGATCCTTTCTACAAGCTATGGGAATAGCTGGTACAGGATCTATGATGCTCGGTGCCAATATGTTAACAGCCTCAGGCCCTTCGCCATTGACCGCGGCCATTGCTGCGGCTGAAACCGATAATATTTTAATACTCATACGGCTATCCGGGGGTAATGACGGTCTAAGTACCGTAATACCCATGGAACAATATGATTCGTATGCAAATGCGCGACCAAACATATACATCCCTGAAAGTAAGGTATTGAAACTCACCGATGAATTTGGTGTACCTTCCTACATGACCGCCTTGGAACCTATGTGGGGTGATGGTCAGTTTAAAGCTGTTCATGGCGTAGGTTACGAAGGTCAAAGTCTTTCGCACTTTACCGGATCGGATATTTTTGCCAATACCGATTTGACCACAACTGGATTTCAAGGCTTGAATACCGGGTGGATGGGAAGACATTTTGAAAATATTTATCCCGATTACCTAATAAATCCACCAGCCGCCCCGGCTGCCATACAAATTGGCCAGTTTGGGAATCTCGTATTCCAAGGCGAGGAAACAAATTATGCCTTTGTTACTTCGAACATAGATCAATTGGAGGAAATAGCTGAATCTGGATTGCAATACAGTTTGGATGATATGTTGTTCGGCGATTGTATGTACGGTGATCAATTGAAATTCTTAAGAGGAGTTGCCAATACAACCTATGAATATTCAGGACTCATCCACGAAGCTTATGAAAGAGGACAAAACCAAGTGGAATATCAGGACAATGGTTTTGCCAGGCAATTGGCCCTCTTGGCACGCTTGATCAAAGGTAATTTGGGAACAAAAGTATATATGATATCCATGGGAGGTTTTGACACCCATGGTAACCAACCATTGGCCCATGAACGATTAATGACCAATCTTTCTGTTGCCATTGACAATTTCTATGACGATTTAGGCTTTACACAACAAGATGATAAGGTATTGAGTATGACCTTTTCTGAATTCGGAAGACGAATTTTTGAGAATGGATCTAATGGTACCGACCATGGCAAGGCCGCTCCTACTTTATTCTTCGGTTCAGGATTGAACGGTAGTGCCTTTGTTGGGGATCACCCGACTTTGGACAATCCTGATGGTCGTGGAAACTTGGAATATACGATGGACTTTAGGGACCTATATGCTACCGTTCTTGCCGAATGGCTATGCGTAGATATTCCCTTGGTTGAACAGCATTTATTAAACCACCCTTATGCGCCTGTAAATCTAGGATTCAATTGTAGTGGTGTTGAATTTCCGGATATTGTTTACAGTGACGGTGAACCTACTTTACCTACAACCGAACCTACGGAACCGACGCCGTTTGATCCCGAGTTGTTGGAAGCTGTGGTACATAAACCATTTTACCCTACCGATAGTACACCGCATATCTATCTAGAAATGCCTTTTAGCGCACATGTAGATATTCAGTTGTACAATATTCTTGGACAAAATGTCGGTACAGTCTTTAACGAAATGATGTTTGAAGGTTCTACCGAGATAAATATTAGGGAACGAATGCCAGGTCATTTATCCACTGGTAAATATATTTATCGAATCAATGTCCAGAACCAGAAAATGAGCAAATCAGTTATGGTTGCTTAAATCAACCCCCACTTTCTGGAAGAGCCCTCAATAGTATCAGCAATGATGCTTCGAGGGCTCTCCTATTTTTTCGTAAACTTAGGCTGCACCAAGCAAAATCTGTATTTTTGAAGCTTAATTTCTTAAGTCAATGACAGAGAGCGCAAAGAGCCCTGCTAGATATACCATCACAGCAGCATTACCTTATACAAATGGACCAATCCATATAGGGCATTTGGCAGGGGTTTATGTACCTGCGGATATTTATTCGAGATACCTTAGATTATTGGGAAAGGATGTTGTCTTTGTATGCGGGAGTGATGAGCATGGCGTGGCTATTTCAATGAAGGCGAAAAAGGAAGGCCTTACACCTAAGGATGTTATAGATAAATACCATTCCATCATTAAAAAATCTTTTATCGATTTTGGTATTTCATTTGATAATTACTCAAGGACCTCCGCAGAAGTGCATCACAAAACAGCTTCAGAATTCTTTGTTAAACTAAATGAACAAGGTGATTTTATTGAGGAAACCACAGCCCAATTATATGATGAGGAAGCCCAGCAATTTTTAGCTGACCGTTTTGTGGTTGGCACTTGTCCAAGATGTGGACATGAAGAAGCCTATGGGGATCAGTGCGAAAATTGTGGCTCTTCTTTAAATGCAACAGACCTTATAAATCCAAAGTCAACAATTACCGGTATCATTCCCACATTAAAGAAAACCAAACACTGGTTTTTACCTTTGGACAGGTATGAGGATTTTTTAAAAAAATGGATTATCGAGGGTCATAAAAAAGATTGGAAGCCAAATGTTTATGGGCAATGCAAATCTTGGATAGACGACGGATTAAAACCAAGGGCTGTTACCCGGGACTTGGATTGGGGAATTCCTGTTCCCGTAAAAGGTGGTGAAGGTAAAGTGCTTTATGTATGGTTCGATGCTCCTATTGGTTATATTTCCTCTACTAAAGAGTGGGCCGAACGGGAAGGCAAGGATTGGGAACCCTATTGGAAAGATAAGGATACCAAACTATTGCATTTTATAGGAAAGGACAACATTGTTTTTCATTGTATCATCTTTCCAAGTATACTGAAGGCCCATGGCGATTACATCCTACCGGATAATGTGCCGGCGAATGAGTTTTTGAACTTGGAAGGCAACAAACTGTCTACCTCCAAAAACTGGGCAGTTTGGTTACATGAATATTTAGAGGAATTCCCTGATATGCAGGATGTATTGCGATATACCTTAACAGCAAATGCCCCAGAAACCAAGGACAACGATTTTACCTGGAAAGATTTTCAAGCGCGAAACAACAATGAGTTGGTTGCCATATTCGGTAACTTCATTAACCGCGTAGTTGTATTGACCAATAAGTATTACGGGGGTAAAGTCCCAAATCCTTCAAGTTTTGGTCCGATTGACAAAAATACCCTGGCGGAACTTAAAAAATACCCGGATATAATTTCCAGTTCCCTAGAAAGATACCGCTTTCGTGAAGCAAGCCAAGAGCTCATGAATTTAGCGCGATTAGGCAATAAGTATCTTGCGGATGAAGAACCATGGAAGGTGATAAAGGAAGATGCGACACGGGTACAGACCATTATGTTTGTAGCGTTACAAATCGCAACAGGATTGGCGGTTTTGAGTGAACCTTTTTTGCCATTTACTTCAAGGAAATTAAAGAATATACTCGGTCTTAACGAGGAGGTTACTGACGAAACTATCACCCAGGAGATTGCTTCGGCCCATAAAAATGGGCCTCGAAAGGACAGTTTGCGATGGAACGATGTTTCCAATAAAGCAACCTTACTGCTTGCCAATCACCATATCGGTAAAGCAGAATTACTTTTTCGAAAAGTTGAAGACCAGGAAATACAGGCCCAATTGGATAAACTGGAAGCCACAAAAAAAGCAAATGAGAACGAAAATAAAGCACTGATGCCACAAAAAGAGACCATTACCTTCGAGGATTTCTCAAAATTGGATATGCGTGTTGGCACTATAGTGGAAGCAGAAAAAATGGCCAAGGCCAAAAAGTTATTGATTCTGAAAGTTGATACAGGCCTCGACACTCGCACCATCGTATCAGGTATTGCCGAGAGTTTTACCCCGGAAGAAATCGTCGGCAAAAAAGTAACCGTACTTGTGAATTTAGCTCCACGCGCATTACGTGGTGTTGAAAGCGAGGGTATGATCCTAATGACCGAAAATACTGAAGGTAAATTGGTTTTCGTGAACCCCGATGAAGATGGGGTTGTGAATGGGTTGACCATTAATTAGTCTCTTGTGCAACTCATCCCCTACATTGCGAAATATACCCAACTCCCTGAAAAAGGTATTATCAATACCGTTGAACTATTAAATCAGGACTGTACCATACCTTTTATATCGCGCTATCGGAAAGAGCGTACCGGAAATTTGGACGAGGTTCAGATCGGTACGATTGTTACCTTTAAAGCCCAATTCGATGCGTTGGAAAAACGCAAGGCAGCCATCATCAAAACCCTTGATGAACAGGAGATAATGACCAATGAACTCAGAAAAAAAATCAATCAAGCAGGAGACCTGACAATTCTCGAAGACCTATATCTTCCATTTAAAAAAAGTAAAAAGACCAAAGCGGAAACGGCTCGTAAAAAGGGCTTGGAACCATTGGCCAAGATCATCATGGTTCAGGGCGATATTGAGTTGGAACATGAGGCTTCAAAGTATGTGAACGACCATGTTCCAAATGAAGTAGAGGCACTTGAAGGTGCTCGGTACATCATAGCCGAATGGATCAATGAACGTGCCGATATCCGCAAACAAATTCGATATACTCTAGAGAAGTTTGCCCAGTTGACTACCAAGGTTATTTCAAATAAAAAAGAAGAGGAAAAAGCGCAAAAGTTCAGGGATTATTTTGACTGGAGCGAATCATTGGACCGCTGCCCTTCTCACAGATTGTTGGCCATTCTACGCGCTGAAAATGAAGGCATTATTCGAGTGAGGATCGAAATAGATTCAGAAAGGGCCATCCAAAAAATCGAAGATCGGATCATAAAAAACAGCAATGCCTGTGCACGTCAGATTAAAATGGCCATTCACGATGCATACAAACGGTTGCTGTTTCCTTCATTAGCCAATGAAATTCTAAAAAGGGCCAAGGAAAAAGCGGATGATGATGCCATAAAGGTATTCTCAAAAAACCTTAGACAATTGTTATTGGGAGCGCCATTAGGTGAAAAACGGATTTTGGCCATAGATCCCGGATTTAGAACGGGTTGTAAAGTGGTGTGTTTAAGTGCGCAGGGCGACTTGGAGCATAACGAGACCATTTATCCTCACGCCCCACAGAACGACAACAAAGGGGCAATAAGGAAAATCAGTACCCTGGCCGATGCCTATAAAATCGAGGCTATTGCTATTGGCAACGGTACTGCCTCCAGAGAAACGGAACAGCTTGTAAAACGCATTCAGTTTAGGAAGCCTATTGAGGTATTTGTCGTGAGTGAAGCAGGAGCTTCGATCTATTCTGCTTCAAAAATTGCACGTGATGAATTCCCGAATTATGATGTAACGGTTCGAGGGGCGGTTTCCATAGGCAGAAGATTGGCAGATCCCCTGGCAGAACTGGTCAAAATAGACCCAAAGTCAATTGGCGTAGGACAATACCAACACGATGTAAACCAAAATAAATTGAAAACTTCCTTGGATACAGTGGTGGAAAGTTGTGTGAATTCGGTAGGGGTGAATATCAATACGGCAAGTGTCCCCCTGTTGAGTTATGTTTCTGGCATTGGTCCGACATTGGCCGAGAATATTGTGGCCTATAGAAACTCCCATGGGGCTTTTGAAAATAGGAAAGCCATTAAAAAAGTACCCCGTTTAGGTGATAAGGCATTTGAACAGGGAGCGGCATTCTTACGTATCAAACATGCCAAAAATCCCTTGGACGATTCAGCTGTTCATCCCGAAAGTTATGGCATTGTTGAACATATGGCGAAAGACTTAGGTAAGCGGGTGAGAGATTTAGTAGGAAACAAACAACTTTTACAAAACATCGATTTAAATAAGTATAGCACGGAAAAAATTGGTCTATTTACCTTAAAGGATATTATTAAAGAATTGGAAAAACCGGGCTTGGATACACGCGAGAAAGCAAAGGTGTTCACCTTTAATCAAAAAATCAGATCTATCGGCGACCTAAATGAGGGTCAATTACTCCCGGGCATAGTGAACAATATTACCAACTTTGGCTGCTTTGTTGATATAGGAATCAAGGAAAGTGGATTGATCCATATCTCCAATCTTGCCGATGCTTTTGTCAAGGATGTAAACGAACATGTGGCCTTGCATGAACAGATCATTGTAAAAGTGCTTGAAGTTGATATACCCAGAAAACGCATACAACTAAAATTACACAAGTAAAAAAATGCCATTTTTCAAGGATTGATAACCGTCAGTCGAAGCCGTTGATTCTTTTTGTAATTTTATAAAAATTTCAAATTATGTTATCCAAAAAGTTAGAAAAAGCCCTCAACAAACAAATACAGATTGAGGCAGAATCATCCCAAGTTTATTTATCAATGGCTTCGTGGGCTGAAGTTAAAGGATTAGAGGGCATTGCAACCTTTATGTACGATCAATCAGACGAAGAGCGTATGCATATGCTTAAACTGATAAAATATGTGAACGAACGCGGCGGGCATGCAAAAGTTGCTACTTTGGATGCGCCAAAATTTGATTTCGGGACCTTTCAAAAGATGTTCCAGGAACTATTGGAGCATGAGATTTTTGTATCAAATAGCATTAATGAGCTGGTACATATAACCCTTGAGGAAAAAGACTACGCCACCCATAACTTCTTACAATGGTATGTGGCCGAACAAATAGAGGAAGAAGCATTGGCGCGTACCATTTTAGATAAAATAAACCTCATTGGGAACGATAAGGGCGGATTGTACCTCTTTGACCGAGACGTACAACAGATTACCGCCAACAGTGCCGCTGAACCCCCCGGGGCCTAGCAACTTAAGGCCGGAAATTACTTTTCATAGGATTCCATTAATTGGGATATTCTAAATTCAGTATCTTAACTTGGATATTGACACTACGTATTGTACGGGTAAACCTATAACATGATATTATGAAACCGATCATACTTCTTATTACGGTCCTATTCCATTTTGTGACTGTGGCCCAAACCTCTTCTGTAAAATTCTCGCCTCCACTTGCCGAGGCAACCCCTGAAAGTGTAAGTATGTCCTCTGATCGCTTAGGGCGGATCGATGAAATGCTCGATCAAGCGGTGGATGATAATGAGCTACCGGGAATAGTCGCCTTAATAGCCCGAAATGGTAAAATTGTGTTCCATAATGCCTATGGTATGGCAGATAACACCTCTGGAATAGCAATGGAAAATGATGCGATTTTTCGAATAGCCTCACAGACTAAGGCCATTACATCCACGGCAGTAATGATACTTTGGGAAGAAGGGAAGTTCAGGTTAGATGACCCTATTTCCAAATATATCCCTGAATTCGGTGAAGCACAATTATTGGATACTTTCAATGAACAGGACTCTTCCTATACCACAAAACCTGCCCAGGATCAAATTACTATTCGTGATTTGATCACCCATACCTCTGGTATTGGGTATGGGGTTATAGACGGGGATACCCGCTTTAAAAAAATCTATGCGAAGGCTGGAATCACAGACCTGTTTACTACCCAGAATATAAGTATTGGAGAGAGTATAAAGAAACTGGCGAAACTACCTTTACACCATAATCCCGGCGATAAGTTCACCTATAGTGAAGGTCTGGATGTGTTAGGTTATTTTATTGAAATTGTTTCGGGAGTTTCATTTGATAAATTCCTGAAAACAAGGATTTTCGACCCTTTGGGTATGGATGATACGTGGTTTTATCTTCCCAGAAACAAACACGATCGATTGGTAACCGTACAACATAAGGTAAATGGGAAATGGGAAAAATACCCGATTACCTTTTATGACACCGACTACCCTAAAACCGGTGCAAAACGTTTTTTCTCAGGCGGGGCTGGTCTTTCAAGTACCGCAAAGGACTATGCGACCTTCCTTCAGATGTATTTGAACCAAGGGGAGTTAAATGGCAAACGAATATTGAGTCGTACAACGGTACAGAGTATAATGGGCAACCAAGTTGGTGATTTATTCAGCGACGGCAGTAGATTTTACGGTTTGGCCTTTGGGGTGGTTACACCAATGGGTCAGGATTTCGGTGGACAAGGGAGTAATGGAACTTTTGAATGGGGCGGTTATTTCAACACCCAATATTTCGCAGAT
>JAHHKH010000082.1 GCA_018679695.1 Maribacter sp. | reverse complement strand
TTTAACTTTTATCCCTACTTTTATAGGGATGGCTCTCTTTACTTTTCTACTATTTACGGGATTTGTCGCTTTTTACGCTACATGGAAACTTCGTAGGGACAAGTTCAATACAAAAGATGGTTATTTTCTGGGCGGTAGATCTCTTACTGGAATAGTAATTGCCGGATCCTTACTTCTTACGAATATTTCCACTGAACATTTGGTGGGTATGAATGGTTCTTCCTATCGCAATGGGGCCATTATCGTCGCTTGGGAAGTTACCTCTGCATTGGCCCTGGTAATAGCTGCCCTTTACTTTGCGCCTAGATATTTGAAAATGGGATTGACTACGATTCCCGAATTTCTGGAACAGCGATTCGATGGAATAACGCGAACATTAGTCGCCCTTTTATTGATAATATCTTTCGTGGCAACACTATTACCTATTGTTCTGTATACGGGAGCTTTGAACATAGAGGCTATTTTTGATATCTCAAAACAATTGGATATTACCCAGAAAGAAGGGATTTGGATTACAATTATAGTTGTTGGTACTATTGGGGCTGTTTATGCCATTTTTGGAGGTCTTAAAATGGTGGCATATACAGATACTATAAACGGGTTTGGCCTTTTAGTGGCAGGATTGTTGGTCCCCATTTTGGCATTGTTAAGTATAGGGGAAAACAATCTATTTCAGGGTTTGACAACAGTTTTTGAAAATAGTCCTGAAAAATTCAATGTTGTGAGTCGCGAGTCAGGTGTAGGTCCTGGATCAAGATCGGCCATTCTACCCTTTGAGGTCTTATTTACAGGTTTAATGGTAAATCAGGTATATTTCTGGACCATGCATCAATCGATAATTCAACGTGTTTTGGGGGCAGTGAATTTAAAAGAAGCCCAAAAGGGACTACTTTATACAGGATTACTCAAAATATTGGTACCCTTGATTATTGTTTTGCCCGGATTAATTGGATTTTATTATTTCGGGGAGAGCTTGTATGATAACCCTGATAATGTGTATCCCTTGTTGGTAAAAAAGGTCCTTCCGCTTTGGTTGACCGGTTTTTTTGTTGCTGTTATGATGGGGGCGATCTTAAGTACTTTTAATAGTGCTTTGAACAGTGCAGCCACTGTTTTTAGTCTTGGTATCTATAAACGATATATTAACACAAAATCCGGTGAAAAGCGATTGGTGAATATAGGAAAATGGACATCGGCCATATTGGCCATATTCGCGATTGGAATTGCTCCTTTTGTCGCCAACGCCCCTGAAGGTTTGTATCAGCTGTTGCAGCAGTTGAACGGTATTTTCTTTATACCCATTGCAAGTGTGATTATTGCTGGATTTTTATTTCCCAAGGTATCGGCTTCAGGTGCTAAGATCGGATTGGTATTTGGTCTTTTGTTTTATGTTGCTTCGTACTATGTCGTTGAAGTGAACCTGCACTTTGTACATATTTGGGGGATTGAATTTGTATTGAACATCGCCATCATGCATTTGGCTTCGATCTTACTTCCAAAAGATGCAAAGTTTAAAATAACCGACGCGGGCGCAGTAGACCTAAAGCCTTGGAAATATGCAAAACCATTTAGTTTGTTTTTAATTGTGACAACCGTTATTTTGTATCTTTGGTTAGGAAATGTCTAATTATGGAAAAGACCTTTAGAGTATACGATCAATCAGATGTAAAGAGCGCAGTTAGAGTACATTATCGAAAAATGCGCAAAAACCAGACCTTGGATTATGTGAAACGGATGCATAACAAATATCTCACCTTTGATAAGCCCATGGATTTGTGGGAAGCGATGGAACACCTAAATACGCTGATCGATGTAAGTGACCCCGATTTAGACTTGCCCAACATTCAGCATTTGATACAAAGTGCTGAGGCAATACGTGCGGACAATCGCCCTGATTGGATGCAATTAACAGGATTGATCCATGATTTGGGCAAGGTAATGTTTCTTTGGGGGAATGATGAGGATGGTACCAGCCAAGCTGAACAATGGGGCATGGTGGGGGATGTTTTTGTAGTGGGGTGTAAATTGCCCGATACATGTGTTTATCCAGAATTCAATGCCTTGAACAGTGATATGAACGATAAGCGCTATAATACCGATTTAGGTATTTATAAAGAAGGCTGTGGATTGGACAATCTTGATTTGGCTTGGGGCCATGATGAATATCTATTTCAGGTATTGCAAAACCATAGTTCAAACAAATTACCTGAGGAAGCGATGGTTATGATTCGGTATCATTCATTTTACCCCTGGCATACGGGTGGAAGTTATTCTCAATTGTTGAATGAAAAAGACAAAGAATACTTGGAATGGATCCGTGATTTCAATAAATATGATCTTTATACCAAATGTGATAAAACTTATGATCTAAAAGAGGTCAAGGAGTACTACCAACCTATCGCAGAAAAATATTTGGGAACGGCCCCCATTTATTGGTAACACTAAATCACACCATTAATTGAAAAACCGCCCTGAATCACCAAGACGGTTTTTTATCTTATTCTTAAGCATACCATAGGTTAATGGTAATGGTCTTGTTTTTGTAAAGTTTAAAAACAGATTTTTTATAGTTTGGAATTCCCTTATGGTTATTCGAATTACCTACACCTTCTTTGGGCATACCAAACCAATTGGTTTTTAACTCGTTATTGTCATCCTCATCATGAAAGACCATAATCGCATATGTTCCAGGGGGTAAATCCAAATCAATTATGGCTTTACCACCTTCAATATGAACAACCCCTTTTTTGAATGCTTTGGTCATATCACCCGGAAAACCATTTTTATCCGAGAAAAGGCTAAAAAGGATTTTTCCTTTTTCAGATTTAATGCCTTCTATCTCGACATTAAGGCTCACTTCTTGTCCAAAGGCAAAGCTTGCAACAAGAAATAATATAACAAAAAACAAGTGCTTTATCATGCAACGATAGTTTAACCAAATTTAGGCAAACTATTTTACCATTTCATAACTTCGTTTAATAAAATTAGTAAGTTCCTCACCCTTCAATAATCCTTTGGATAACCGTGCCAAATCCAAAGATTGGTTGATTAAACGTTCCCGTTTTTTGGCGGTCTTTGTATTCAATATCTCGCCCACCAGTTCGTGATTTGTATTTACAACAAGATTGTACATCTCAGGCATATTGCCCATTCCGAACATTCCTCCTCCACCAGTTTGCTGCATCTCTTTCATACGTCGCATGAACTCGGGCTCTGTGATCATAAATGGCGACGCATTGCTATCCATAGCTTCCATTTGAATCGTATAGCTCTTGTCGGTGATGACTTCTTCCAGATTTGTTTTTAGACGTTCTTTCTCTTCGTCGGACAATTTTGAGATTTGGGTTTCATCTTTCTTGATGAGATTATCCAAATGGTCGGCATCAACCCTTACAAAAGAAAGTTTCTCTTTTGAGGTCTCTAACTTTTGCATTAAATGGGCAATAATTGGCGAATCCATCAATAAAACCTCATAACCCTTGGCCTTCGCTGCTTCAATATAACTGTGCTGGGCTTCTTTGTCTGAAGCATACAGTACTACAAGTTTTTCGTCCTTATCGGTTTGATTGTCCTTGATTTTCTCTTGGAGTTCGTCAAAGGTGAAAAATTTGCCATCCACTGTAGGATATAGTGCAAATTTGTCAGCTTTTTCAAAGAATTTTTCCTCCGAAAGCATGCCATATTCGATAACGATCTTGATGTCATTCCATTTTGCCTCAAATTCCTCCCTATTATTTTTAAATATGGAACTGAGTTTATCGGCAACCTTTCGTGTAATGTATGACGCTATTTTCTTTACAGCACCATCGGCTTGTAAATAAGAACGCGACACATTCAATGGAATGTCGGGTGAATCAATAACCCCTCTAAGCATGGTCAGGAATTCAGGAACAATACCTTCGACATTATCGGTAACGAATACCTGATTTTGATAAAGTTGAATCCGGTCTTTTTGAATATTAAGGTCATTGCTCAATTTAGGAAAATAAAGGATGCCTGTTAGATTAAATGGATAATCAACATTCAAATGAATACTGAATAGAGGCTCCTCGAATTGCATAGGGTAGAGTTCCCTGTAGAAGTCCTTATAATCCTTATCCTCCAAATCAGTGGGTTGCTTGGTCCAGGCAGGATTGGGATTGTTGATAATATTGTCAACTTCTTGTGTTGGTGCTGGATCTTCTTCTTTTGCACCCTCGGGTTTTGGAAGTGTTTCCGTTTTAGTGCCGAATTTGATAGGTATCGGCATAAACTTATTGTATTTGCGCAATAATTCGCTAATACGGTGATCCTCTAGGAATTCTGTATCATCATCTGAGATATGCAGTATGATTTCAGTGCCCCTGTCAACTTTTTTGGCCTTTTTGATACTAAATTTTGGAGTACCGTCGCAAGACCAATGTACAGCCGGCTCATCCTTATAGCTTTTGGTGATGATCTCGACCTTATTCGCTACCATGAACGAAGAATAAAATCCAAGTCCGAAATGGCCTATGATGCCAGCATCTTTGTCGGCATCCTTGTATTTGTCCAAAAACTCCTCTGCTCCTGAAAAGGCGACTTCATTGATGTATTTTTTGACTTCTTCTTCTGTCATACCAATACCTTGGTCAATGATATGAAGTTTTTTGCCTTCTTTGTCGGCCTTAACTTCGATTATGGGATTACCATACTCAACCTTGGCCTCCCCTATTGAGGTAAGGTGTTTGAGTTTTAAGGTTGCATCGGTCGCATTTGAAATAAGTTCACGAAGAAAAATCTCATGGTCGCTGTAAAGAAACTTTTTAATTAGAGGAAATATGTTATCTACTGATACATTGATTTTGCCTGTAGCCATCTTTATTAGTATTTAAAATTATAGAATCATCTAGACAAAAAAAATACCATAGTTGCTGATCATGACAAACTGACACATAATAGGTTCTAATTCGATCTTTGAAACTTTAACAAATATTTTTGTTTAATAAATATGTAAAAACATTAAACAATTATTATCTTTGTACTTATTGGGAATTAAATTGCTATGATGAAGTTTGGTTTGTCCCAATTACTACTATTTTTAGTGGTTAGGTTGTTAGAAAACGTGCTTTCGAAAGGAAGCGCGTTTTTACTAACATTACATCGAACAAATACACACGCGGTGAGGATTAAAATTCCAGTTTTAAGCTTAAATCAAATACCATGACTGCAAAGGCAAAATCAAAGAAAGTTACAGATGATATGTTATTCACAATGTATATGGAATATGTTTTGGAACACGAAACCAATCCAAAATCCGTCTACAAATTTTGTAAGTTGAATTCAATATCAGAAGCAGAGTTTTATGGGATATTCGGTTCCTTGGAAACTTTACAAAAGGAAATATGGAATAAGTTTTATATAAATACCCACAACTTACTACTGAATAATAAGGAATTTGACAATTTTTCAAATAAGGATAAAATGCTGACTTTCTTTTATACCTTTTTTGAAATGTTGACCCTTAATCGTAGTTATGTTTTGTTCGCTTTAAAGCAAGAAAGCAATCCCTTAAGGAATTTGGAGCAACTCAAAGGGCTGCGTCGTCATTTCAAAAATTTTGCCAAGGATTTAATCGATGCCGGCAACGATGGAAAAGTTTTAAAAGTCTTGCAGCATAATCTCGAAGTTTTTTCAGAGGGGGCCTGGTTGCAATTTTTATTTCTTTTGAAATTTTGGATGGACGATGAATCAGCTCGATTTGAGAAGACCGATATAGCCATAGAAAAATCTGTGAATACGGTTTTCGAACTTTTTGACAATACCCCTTTAGAGAACATTATGGATTTCGGAAAATTTCTATACAAGGAAACCTTTGCTTAACAATTAATATAATATCAAGGCCAATTGAAAACATTAGACAGGATACCAACGGGTAAGATTGAGCGGGCAAGCCAGCTGGTAAGGACAGGTGTTAAAATCGGCGGTAACTATGCCAAATATTATGGCAAGAAACTGGTAAATCCTGAGCATTCCCGGGATGAGTTGAATGAGGATAATGCAGGGGATATCTACGACGGATTAAAGAGTCTGAAAGGAAGCGCTTTGAAGGTTGCCCAAATGCTAAGCATGGAGAAAAACCTACTTCCGAATGCTTATGTAGAAAAATTTTCATTGTCACAATTTTCTGTACCCCCGCTTTCAGCACCTTTGGTCCGTAAAACCTTTAAAAAGTATTTGGATAAATACCCTGAGGAACTTTTTGACACTTTTGAACGTGATTCCATTAATGCGGCAAGTATCGGGCAAGTACATAAAGCGACCAAAGATGGCAAGGAATTGGCCGTTAAAATTCAATATCCAGGGGTGGCAGATAGTATTAATAGCGATCTGGCCTTGGTAAAACCCATTGCCACACGCATGTTTAATCTTCAAGGAAAAGATTCCGATAAATATTTTAAGGAGGTAGAACATAAATTGGTTGAGGAGACCAACTACCTACTTGAGCTAGGACAAAGCATAGAAATAAGTTCGAAATGTGAACATATCCCCAATTTGGAATTCCCCGAATATTATGGGCATTTATCGAGCGAACGGATAATTACCATGGATTGGATGCATGGAAAGCATTTAAGTGAATTCGCCAAGACCGATTTTGAACCTGAATTGGGGAATAAACTGGGACAGATACTGTGGGATTTTTATATGTTTCAAATACATGGATTGCGGAAGGTGCACGCCGACCCTCATCCAGGGAATTTCCTGATTAGTGATAGGGAAACACTAATTGCTATAGATTTTGGTTGCATAAAGGAGATACCGGACGAGTTTTATGTTCCCTATTTTGAATTATCCAAGAAGGAGAATATTTCCAACGATTCCATTTTCACGGAGAAATTATTCCAATTGGAAATCTTGACACCCACTGATTCTCCTGAAGAACTCAAATTTTTCAAGGAACTTTTCAAAGAAATGTTGACGCTTTTTACCTCACCTTTCAACGGGGATTTATTTGATTTTGGTGCGGATGCGTTTTGGTCGAAAATCGCAAATTTAAGTCAACGCTATTCTACTGATCCTCAGATGCGTAAGATGAATGGCAATAGAGGTTCCAAGCATTTTCTATACATGAACCGTACCTTCTTTGGTCTTTTTAACTTATTGCATGACCTTCAAGCAAAGGTCAAGGTAAATAATTTTAGGAAGTACATCGCTTAATAGTTTTACACTAACTTTCCTTACTTTAGTACTTCTTGCTTTGTGATATAAAGCAAAGCAATCACTACATTGCATATAATATTATGGTAAAGTTTATTTGCAAGTTTAAACAGATTAGGAAATGTACAATTCGAAAATAATAGGTCTCGGTTATTTCGTACCCGAAAACGTGGTGACAAATGACGACCTATCCAAAGTAATGGATACCGATGATGAATGGATACAGGAGCGAACCGGTATAAAGGAACGGCGACATGTCATTAAAGGAGAGGATACAACCATGTCCATGGGTGTGAAGGCGGCCAAAATAGCTATTGAAAGGGCAGGTATTGATAAAGATGATATCGATTTTATTGTTTTTGCCACCCTTAGTCCTGATTATTATTTTCCCGGCCCTGGAGTAATGGTGCAAAGTGATCTGGACATTAAAACGGTCGGTGCATTGGATGTGAGAAATCAATGTTCCGGTTTTGTCTACGGTCTATCAGTGGCCGACCAATATATTAAAACGGGTATGTATAAGAATGTGCTTGTAATTGGCTCTGAAGTACATTCGACAGGACTTGATTTTACAACACGAGGAAGAGGTGTTACGGTTATTTTTGGGGATGGCGCCGGTGCTGCAATATTGTCCCGGGAGGAAGACACTACAAATGGAATACTTTCAACGCATTTACATTCCGAAGGGCAACATGCCGAAGAGTTATCGTTGATTGCTCCTGGCATGGGCACAAGATGGGTAACCGATATTATAAAAGAGAATGACCCCTCAGATGTCTCCTATTACCCACATATGAATGGGCAGTTTGTTTTTAAGAATGCCGTCGTTCGTTTTAGCGAGGTTATTATGGAAGGTTTGATGGCCAATGGGTTAACAAATAAAGATATTGACTTACTGATACCGCACCAGGCTAATTTAAGGATTTCACAGTTTGTCCAAAAGAAGTTTGGCCTAAGCGATAAGCAGGTTTTCAATAATATTATGAGGTATGGTAATACCACCGCTGCATCAATACCCATCGCATTGACTGAAGCTTGGGAGCAAGGAAAGATAAAGCAGGGCGATTTGGTAGTACTCGCAGCTTTTGGTAGTGGCTTTACTTGGGGTAGTGTGATTATAAGGTGGTAGATAGCGATTGACATTCAAAATAAAACCCTGACGAATCTCGTCAGGGTTTTTTAATTGCCAACATTTGAGTTAGAACCAACCAACCATCATCCTAACCCATATTGTCAATCATTAGCAAATCTTTCAGTTAATTGCTTTTAATACTATTCTGTCTTTTGCACACCACTCTGGATGTGTTCTTCAATATAATGGACGATGAAAAACAAGGATTGTTACCGATAGTTTTGTTTTTAACATTCTTTTACAAACTTGATGGCCCTGCAATTTAGATAAGAATAGATAAAAGATGGTTTGGAATGCTATAATTTAAATGGAAATAGCAGGTGCTAACAATCAAATGATCTTTTTAAACATAAAACCCTGACGAGATTCGTCAGGGTTTCTTAATTAGCACTGTTTTGGTTAGGACCAACCAACCATCATCCAAACCAGTCCTGTCAATTAATTTTTAAAGTATTCCACCACCTCCTTGTTTAGTGTTACTATCCCTTCTTTTTCTTTTGGCAGCCCTGTTTTTTCCACTACCAAATCTATAAGAGAGCCCAGCATAAACAGATTGACTTTCCCAATTAAAACGGCCATTTTGTTCAAAAGGTCTCTGTCCGTCAAAGGCAAACCGCATCGTATTGAACACATCATTGAAATTAAGGCTAATTGTACCTTTTCCCTGTGCGAAGCTATATCGGGCACCCGTATTCACGAAGTACATAGGTTTGATTTTAAATTGTAGGGTTTGGTTCTCCCCCCTATAGAAGCCAAATAATTGAATTGATAATTTTTTGGAAACAGTAAAACTATTATTCATTCGAAAGTTCCATGCTGTATTTTCAACCTCTACTTCCTCCACTGTAATATCGTCTATGGTGGCTGAGGAATTATCGGTCAATAAGCTTTCGGTTATACCGCGCTGGGTTTGGGAATAGAGATCAAAACTCCCATTGATACTCCACCATTTTATGGGTTTATAATTGCCGGAAATTTCTAGACCATAAGCAGAGGTATTGTCAAAATTGTCATGGGTCAATATCAATTTGTTCAAATCCAATCGATCCACATAAACCGCCCTGCTGATTTCATCTTTGATGGTTCTATAGAAAACTCCAGTAGTGATACTTCCAGTTTTAAGTCTTCGAGTATAGTTGAGTTCATAAGAATTGGTGAATTGTGGTATAAGACTAGGATTTCCAAGGGATGATATCAATGGGGTAGACCATTCCCTTATGGGATTCACTTGTTGTAATCCTGGTCTGTCTACGCGTCTACTGACACTCAACTGAAATTGGTTTTTTTCAGTGGGCGAGTACGTAAGGAAACCAGATGGGTATAGTTCAGTGTATTTGTCTGTAAATGCCTTAATATTATTTGTATCAGCCTTTACTTCTACATCCTCTATCCGCACTCCAACTTGGTAAGACCATTTATCATAATTCTGTCCAAAAGTTGCATAGGCTGAGTAAATATCCATTGCGTAGACAAAATCTGTACTTGAAGTGGGTACTAAATTACCGTCGGCATTAAAAGAAAGTCCGGTAGAGGCATAATCTACATCTGTCTCAAATATCCTGGCTTCAAGACCTACTTCCAATTTCGATATGGAATCCAAAGGATTTATATAATCCAAATTTGCTATGGTCTGTGTCCTTTTTGTATCTACAAAGTCTTTATAATTGGGAAATAATGAGTTGCCTTTAGTTTTGAAATCAGCGTCTTCATCACTATTGAAACGGTTATAATCTATTTCAAGTTCAATGTTGTGCCCGTCCTTCATAAAGTCCAGTTTATAGTCAAAATTATATTGCTCACTTAAATTGTCTTCCACATTGCTGAAAAACTGCATTGAGTTCCTAGAGGGATCATTGAAATATATGACATCCGTATCCCCACTGGCCTTTCCATCATAAATATTCTGATTGGTAAAGAATGAAATGGTGTTTTTATCATTCAGATAGAAATCTACTCCCAATTTATACAGATGGGATTTATTGTTGTTGAAGAAGTTAAATATCTGCTCGGAGTTATCATCAGGTCTTCGGATATACCCGTCGTTTACATATTTCCCGATGTTAACCCCATAATTGCCATATAGATTAAACTTTCCATTGCGGTAGTTCAAATCTATGGAATTGTTGAATTTTGCTTCTTGCGCAACGGTAAGTCCAGTGCTTATGGTCCCGTTGAATCCGATATTTGCATTTTTGTGAAGCACAATATTTATAATTCCGCTCATCCCTTCAGGGTTGTACTTAGCGGACGGATTGGTAATTAGTTCAATCGATTTAATTGAGGTCGATGGTATTTGGCGAAGCAATTGGGCCACTGGTACGTTTGAGAGTTTACCATCTACCATTACACGAACATTTGAATTTCCCCGCATAGACAGATCTCCGGTTTGTTGGTCTATATTCACAGACGGAATATTGTTCATAATGTCGGAAGCAGTTGCACCTGCCGTAGTAAGGTCCTTGCCAACGTTGATTACCTTTCTATCTATTTTTTGCTCAATGGTAGTGCGCTCGGCAACTACTTCTACTCCTTCCAATTCCCGGGTTTGTTCGGCGATAGTAATAGTTCCCAAATTTAATTTTTTGTTTCTTTTGGAAATTGTTAAGTTTTGTGAATGTGTTTTATAGCCAATATACTGTACTTCTAAAATTAGGTCGCCTTCCGGCAGACCCTTAATTTCAAAAGAACCGTCCTCATTGGTTATACCTCCAGTAATGTTGTTGGAGTCGTTTGGTGATTTAATGACTATTGTCGCATAGGCAACGGGCTGTTGCAAAGTTTTGTCAATGATTTTCCCGGATATGCTACCGTTTTTGAGGTCTGCGGTTGGATCAGTGACATTGTTTGCGGTAATTACACCATAAAAAAATAGTGCAAAAAGTAATACTACTTTTCTCATGTATTGTTCGTTTTTGATTTTGCCCGAAGGCAAGTTGATTGATGATTGATGTTTTATAGTGGACGATGAATAACGCAGATTGTTACCAGCTATTTTGATTTTAACATTCTTCAGGTGTTTTAATAGAGCGCTAAAGACACGGGAATGCGCCTTGATTGTTGTGAGCCATAAATTTGGGGATTGGTAAGCAATAGTATTTATGAAAGGGTATAAAAACATAAAACCCTGACGTTACCGCCAGGGTTCCTTTCGCTGAAAGGCTATACTAAACACTAACCATTAACTATAAACATATAGCGTTTTCAACGATCTTTATTCTGCTTCAATAAATATGAATCTATCTTATATTATCTAAAGACGTCTTTTCAATCAAAAAGTTACATTTGCAATATACTTTTAACATATGAAAGACACACTTGTATTCGGGGCCTCATTGAAACCAAATCGCTACAGTAATATCGCTATAATTCGGCTTGTGGACAAAGAAATCACCACTAAAGCGTACGGATTACAAGTAGGAGTAATTAACGGGGTCGAAATTAATACCAATTTAGATGATATCCAAAATATACATACCATTACTTTGTATTTAAATCCAAAAAGGCAGAAAAATCATTATAATGACATTATTAACTTACATCCGGTAAGGGTAATTTTTAATCCGGGTACCGAAAACCCTGAATTTTATAGGTTGCTTGAGGAAAATGGCATCGAAGTCGTTATTGCATGTACTTTGGTCTTACTGGCAACCGATCAATATTAATGATTTCAGGTGTTTTCCGTTGATCCCAAGCCGTTAAGAATTCGTATCCAACGAATTTGTAAGTAGGGAATTCAAAGAATTGGAATTATAAGGATAATCTTCCCTTAAAGTAGTCCCTAAGCATTTTTTTACGCAGATAATCTCTACAAATGAAGAATATTATTTGAAGTATTTACCCTTTTTATTTTATCCTAATCAACATTAGGCCTGCGAAAGTTATCAATCCGTTTAAGGGCAGTAGTTCATATCCGAATATATAACCTCCCAAGTTTTCAGGTGGTATTTTGCCCAATATGAAACTTATGGCAACGGAAAAAATGGCCACAATCCAAACATATTTGTCTTTTACCCTATATTTTGTGAAAATGCCAAAAGCAAAAAGGCCAAGAAGTGGACCATAGGTATACGAGGCTACTTTTAATAATCCGTCTATTACATTTGTATCCAAGATATGCTTAAAAGCAATTACTACAAGAATCAACAATAAACTCATACCCACATGGGTTGCCTTTCGGATCTTCTTACGACTACCTTCAGGTTTTTTGCCAATTCCCAAAAAGTCAACACAAAACGAAGTGGTCAAAGAGGTAAGTGCACTATCGGCACTGCTATAAGCTGCGGCGATTAGGCCCAAGATAAAAGTGATTGCCACGGTCATACCAAGCCCACTATTCAAGGCAATCTCAGGAAATAACAAATCTGATTTTGGGTTGCCGTCCATTAGAGGAATTGCAATATTGAATTTAGTGGCATAGATGAATAACAAGGCCCCCAAAAGCATAAAAACAAAGGTGACCAGGACCAAAACAATACTAAAGCTCACCATATTCTTTTGGGCATCTCCCAAGGTTTTACACGTAAGATTCTTTTGCATCATATCTTGATCCAAACCCGTCATGCATATGGTTACGAACATACCTCCAAGGAAAGATTTTATCAAGTGTTTACTGTCCATAAAATCATCAATGAACAAGATTTTGTTGTATTGTTTGAACTCATTTGAGGCCATAAAATCAGCAAAGCTCCAATCCAATTGCTCCAATATGAAATATATTGAAAGACCAACGGAAATGAGCATGAAAAGGGTTTGTAGGGTATCTGTCCAAACAATGGTTTTGATACCGCCTTTATACGTATAGACCCAAATAAGCAAAATAGAAATAGTGACGGTTATTTCAAAAGGCACATTCCATGTGTCGAACACAAACTGTTGTAAAACAATAGCGACCAGGAAAAGCCTAAAAGCAGCCCCCAATACACGCGAAACAAAAAATGAAATCGCGCCTACCTTATAGCTAACAAATCCAAAACGATTGTCCAAGTATTCATAAATGGAAGTTACATTTTGTTTATAGTAAATCGGCAAAAGAACATAGGCTGTCACCAAATAGCCCAGCAAATAACCAAAAACAACCTGCATATAGCTGAATTCCGAGGCTTCGACCCAACCCGGTACGGAAATAAAAGTTACTCCCGAAAGAGAAGCCCCGACCATTCCAAATGCGACTAGATACCAGGGTGATTGTTTTCCTGCTTTGAAAAAATCGGCATTTGAATCATTTTTTCCAGTGAAATACGATATTAATAAAAGTAAGATGAAATAAGCCCCTATCAAGAGCAGAATATGGGTGGCTGTCATATAAATAAATTTCAAACGCAAAGTACGAAAAGTAAAAATAGTGTGTAATTTTGTACTCATGGATTTTTCGTCAAAGCTATTGGAGAACGCGGTACATGAGATGTCGCAGTTACCAGGAATAGGAAAGCGCACTGCCTTGCGATTAGTGCTTCATCTATTAAAGCAACCCAGTGGGCAAACAATGCGATTATCCTCAGCTTTGGAAGATTTAAGAAATTCGGTCAAATTCTGTACCCAATGTCATAATATTTCCGATGTTGAACAGTGTGAAATATGTACGAACCCAAAGAGAGATGAAAGTCTGGTTTGTGTGGTAGAGGACATTCGAGACGTTATGGCGATTGAAAATACGGGTCAATTTAATGGACTTTATCATGTTTTAGGTGGAAAAATTTCTCCCATGGAAGGTGTTGGACCCCAAGAATTGACAATATCGTCTTTAGTCAACAAAGCTAAAAACGGTAATATAAAGGAATTGATTTTCGCCTTAAGCTCCACAATGGAAGGTGACACCACCAATTTTTACATTTATAAACAATTGGAAGGATTGAAAATAAAAACCTCAACTATTGCCCGTGGAATAGCCATAGGCGATGAATTGGAATATGCAGATGAGGTTACATTAGGCAGAAGTATCCTCAATAGGATACCATTTGAGAATTCATTAAAGGCAAATTAGAAATACAATAATATTATAAAAAAGTGCTATTTTTTATTAATTTTGCAATCTAGCTATCTAAAACAGCATATAAATTAGCAATATGTCAAAGTTTGAATTGAAATTACCGCGAATGGGAGAAAGTGTTGCCGAGGCAACCCTGACCTCTTGGTTAAAAGAAGTTGGTGATACTATTGAAATGGATGAGGCGGTTTTTGAAATTGCCACTGATAAAGTTGACTCGGAAGTGCCAAGTGAGGTAGATGGTGTTTTAGTTCAAAAGTTATTTAACGTTGATGATGTAATCAAAGTAGGGGATACAGTTGCTGTAATTGAAATCAATGGTGAGGCAAATGACTCGATGGATTCTGAACTTAATATAGTAGAGACTCCCAGTGTTTTGGATGAAGCAGTAGCCGTTGTCACAGAAACCATCGAAGTGGCTAGGGATACAGCTGGCTCACCGGCTCAAGATTTCAGTTCCTCAGCTCGTTTTTATTCACCTTTGGTCAAGAACATTGCGAAGCAGGAAGGTATATCCTTAGCGGAATTAGATGCAATACATGGAACTGGCAAGGAGGGTAGGGTTACAAAAGCCGATATATTGGCATTTGTCGATACACGACAACCCATGGTATCTGATAAGGAGCAGGATGTTATAAAAAAGCGAGAACCGGTTTTTGAAAAAGAGGTCAATCAGCCGGTAATTGAGAGACAACAGCCCACAAGGGTGATTGCATCTGGCGGTGATGAAGTAATCGAAATGACCCGAATGGGTAAACTTATCGCCAAGCATATGGTTGACAGTGTTTCGACCTCGGCCCATGTTCAGAGTTTTATCGAAGTCGACGTAACCAATATTGTAAATTGGAGAAATAAAATGAAGGATTCATTTTTAGCGTCCGAAGGTGAAAAATTGACATTTACTCCCATTTTTATGGAAGCCGTGGCAAAGGCCTTAAAGAAATATCCCATGATGAATATCTCAGTGGATGGGGATAAGGTTATCAGGAAAAAGAATATTAATATCGGTATGGCAGCAGCCTTACCAGATGGCAATTTGATTGTTCCCGTAATTAAAAATGCAGACCAATTGAATTTGGTGGGTATGGCCAAAGTAGTGAACGATCTTGCGGAACGTTCAAGGAACAACCAGCTTAAACCTGACGAAATTCAAGATGGAACGTACACAGTTACCAATGTAGGTACATTTGGGAGTGTATTCGGAACACCGATCATTAACCAACCACAGGTAGGTATTTTGGCTTTGGGAGCAATACGAAAGGTTCCCGCCGTTATCGAAACTAAAGAAGGGGACTTTATTGGTATTCGAAGCAAGATGTATATTTCGCACAGTTATGACCATAGGGTTGTCAATGGGGCTTTGGGAAGTATGTTCGCAAAAACCGTTGCAGATTACCTTGAGGCCTGGGACCTAAGTCGAGAGGTTTAGTCTTATTACCCTTTAACCGTAAGCTTCACCTACCATTTGCGATAAAAGCCATCTTTTGATTGGGGATACTGTTCTGAAATTCAAAGGGGCTGGTAGTCTGGGAGTTAGACGTTGACAATTATTTAGGTACCCGATTAAAGGCTTTTCTTCCATTTCTTTTACATAACCCAAGTTTTAAGGCATTAGGAAAGAATGCACACCCCAATAATTACTTTTATTCATTTCAATAAAGCTTTCTAAAAACTATCTTTGTTAAAACAATAGGAGGTATGGAGTTAAAGCTTACAAGACCAATTTGCTTTTTTGATTTAGAAACTACGGGCACCAATGTCGCACAGGATAGGATTGTAGAAATTTCTATTTTAAAAATTTATCCAAATGGTAATAAGGAAAGTAAAACATGGTTGGTGAATCCCCAAATGGAAATTCCTGCTGAAGTCATAGCGATACACGGAATTTCAAATGAGAAAGTAGCGAATGAACCTACATTCAAAGAGCTATCCAAAGAGATTTACAAAATAATCAAGGATTGTGATTTAGGCGGTTTCAATTCGGACCGTTTCGATATTCCACTATTGGCCGAAGAAATGCTAAGAGCTGATGTTGATTTTGATATGAAGAATATGGTTTCTGTAGATGTCCAGACTATTTTTCATAAAATGGAAAAAAGAACACTGGAGGCCGCTTATAAATTTTATTGTAATAAAGATCTTACCGATGCCCACAGTGCTGAGGCAGATACCCATGCGACCTATGAGGTTTTGCTTTCCCAACTCGAACGTTATCCTGAATTGGAAAATAACATTAAAAAATTGGCGGAATTTTCAACCCATAAAAAGACGGTTGATTTTGCTGGGTTCATCGCTTTGGATGATAATGAGGATGAAATATTTGCATTTGGAAAACATAAAGGGCGAAAGGTTTTGGAAGTTTTGGATCAGGAGCCCGGGTATTTTGGCTGGATTCTTAATGCTGATTTTCCACTTTATACCAAAAAGGTTTTAACGCAGATCAAGCTAAGTAGGCTAAATAACAAGTTGAGCTAAATGCGACTTATTTTACTTCTTTCTTTTTTAGTTGTGATGAATGCAAGGGTACAGGAAGTATTGTTTGGGAGCGCTATTTTTGATCATAAATCCAAAAAACCCATTCCTTATTTGGATAAGAAAGCACCTATTTCATCACTGGGATATAGAGATACCATCGTAATTATTGCCAATATTATTTTCAAGGGAAAACGATTTGAAATGGTTGAGGGATCCTATGAGTTGGATGCGGTCGTGGTTTCTGAAACTTTAGGGAACTCCGATGTGCTTAATCCAATAAGTAGCTATAGTCTAACGAGTGGGTTTTCTTCGTCATCAACTCCTTGGGTACTGGCACTGTATTATCCGAATATCGGGGAACAGGAAAAATTTCAAGGTCATTGTTTATGGAATGGGGGAATGGACCGATTTTAAAGTAAAGTCGAAGGATAACTTACAAAACCTGATTCTGGCCATAAGTATAAAATTATTGAAAGAATAATATTCAAATGAAGTTAATTTGTATTGGAAGAAATTATACCGCCCATATTGAAGAATTAAAAAATGAGCGACCAAAGAATCCGGTGGTATTCATAAAACCAGACTCGGCCATTTTACCGAAGGAGCAGGATTTTTATATTCCTGATTTTACAAAGGAAGTGCATTATGAAGTAGAGGTCTTGGTAAAAATCTGTAAGGTGGGCAAGCATATTGATACGCGCTATGCCCATAAATATTATAATGAGGTAAGTTTAGGTATTGATTTTACGGCAAGAGACCTCCAATCCGAATTGAAACAGCAGGGATTACCATGGGAGAAGGCCAAAGGTTTTGATGGCTCAGCAGTAATTGGTAAATGGCTCCCAAAAACCAATTTCAAGGATTTGAATAGCTTGAGTTTCTCCTTGTATAAGAATGATAAACTTGTTCAAAATGGCAATACCAGCCTAATGCTTTGGAAAATTGATGAACTTATTGCCTATGTGTCTCAATTTTTTACCTTGAAGAAAGGGGATATTTTGTTCACTGGTACGCCTTCTGGGGTTGGTCAGATAGTAACAAATGACTATCTTACGGGCAAGTTAGAAGGACAAGAACTTTTTGCTATAAAAATTAAATAATGATATACAATCTTGATAAAATAAATGAGATGGCCGGTGGTGATGAGGATTTCATCAATTCTGTAATATCGGTCTTCTTGGAGGAGGTGCCACAAGACCTTGAAGGACTTGAAAATGCACTTGCACAACAGAACTACGAACAAGTGTATCAATTGGCCCATAAAATAAAACCCAATGTAGATCTTCTGGGCATGGAACAAACAAGGGCAATTGCACTTCAGATAGAGACCTTAGGGAAAAACGAAGCCAATATGAGTGAGATTCGTGATATATTTCCGACTCTGAAAAAGGACGTTTATCAAGTAATCTCGGAGCTTAAAAAGGATTTTGACTTATAATGTTCGCTGAGATCATTACCATTGGCGATGAGATCCTCATTGGTCAAATAATTGACACGAATTCCGCCTTTATTGCCAAGGAACTTAATAAAATCGGTATTTCTGTTTATCAGATAACTTCTGTGCAGGATGAACGCGAGCACATTCTTGCAGCCTTAAGTAATGCAAAGTCAAGGGCTCAAATAGTCATTGTTACAGGTGGTCTAGGACCTACCAAAGATGATATCACAAAACATGCATTTTGCGATTTTTTCAATGATACACTGGTTAAGGATGAAGCAGTTTTAAAACATGTTGAGGAATTATTTGCAAATTTCGTCTCCACGCCTATTTCCGAGGTCAATAGACAACAAGCTTTAGTGCCTTCAAAGGCAGTGGTTCTTCATAATGCCAACGGTACGGCCCCCGGAATGTGGATGCACTCAGAAGGGGTTTCCTTTGTTTCACTGCCTGGAGTTCCTTTTGAAATGAAAGCCTTGATGAACAATGTGGTAATTCCAAAAATTGTAGCGGATTTTGAACGTCCGTATATCATGCATAAAACTTTGGTTACCTATGGGCTTGGTGAGAGTGCGGTTGCAGAAAGAATCGAGGACTGGGAAGAAGCACTGCCACCTTTCATTAAGTTGGCCTACTTGCCTAATTTGGGAAAAGTTAGGTTGCGGCTAACTGCAAAAGGTCCCGATAAGAAAGTACTTGAAAGTAACATTGAAGCACAGATTAAAAAATTACTTCCATTAATTGATGATATTTTCTATGGTACTGATGATGACGAGACCTTGGAAGAGTATGTTGCAAAGTTGCTTACTTCAAAAAAAATGACCCTGTCCACGGCAGAGAGTTGTACTGGAGGTAGGATAGCCCAAAAAATCACGGCCATGTCGGGTGCATCGGCTTATTTTAAGGGCAGCGTAGTGAGCTATGCAACCGATACAAAGGTCGATATCCTTAATGTCCCTAGAACATTGATCGAAGAACACTCAGTAGTCAGCGCAGAAGTGGCCAAAGCCATGGCGAAGAGTGTAAAGATGCTATTGAAAACAGATTTTGCAATAGCTACAACAGGCAATGCGGGACCAACTAAAGGAGATTCAAATGCTGAAATAGGTACGGTATTCATAGCCATAGCAACTCCTAATGAAGTTGTGGTAGAAAAATTCATGATGGGAAATCAACGAGCTAGAATAATACAAAAGACTGTGAATAAGGCATTTGAACTACTTCTAAAAGAAATACTAAAAATCTGAAGTAGAATTTTGTCCATCCATAAAAATGATATAAATTTGCAGCCTGTTTAAAATGAAAAATTAAACCCAATGTCAAAAGTTTGTGAAATTACTGGAAAGAGGGCGATGTTTGGAAACAACGTTTCGTTTTCTATCAATAAAACAAGAAGAAGATTTAATGTAAATCTTTCTAAAAAGCGCTTTTATATTCCAGAGGAAGATCGTTGGGTAACGCTTAAGGTATCTGCAAAGGCGTTGAAGAGCATTAACAAAAAAGGCATTTCTGCAGTATTAAAAGAGGCGAGAGCACAGGGGTTGGTAAAATAATCCTATCAAAGATAGTTTACAATGGCAAAAAAAGGTAACAGGGTTCAAGTTATATTGGAGTGTACAGAGCACAAAAATTCTGGACAACCAGGTACTTCTAGGTATATTACCACAAAAAATAAAAAGAACACACCTGAACGGATGGAGATTAAGAAATTTAATCCTATCCTCAAGAGAATGACAGTTCATAAAGAGATAAAATAATACGGTAGCTTCATTAAATGAAGTTATTAAAACCATAAGGCATGGCAAAAAAGACGGTAGCAAGTTTACAGACAAGTTCAAAACGATTAACCAAGGCAATAAAAATGGTGAAGTCTCCCAAAAGTGGTGCATATACCTTTCAAGAATCGGTGATGCCACCAGAAATGGTGAATGAGTGGTTATCAAAATAAGATTCAATTAATTAAATTGATTGTATAAAGCTCCTTTTGAAAGAAAGGAGCTTTTTTATTTTCATATCTTTGGCGAAAGTTTTTAAGGTATTATGAGTTTATTCAAAAAGATTTTTTCCTCTCAAAAGAAGGAGTCCTTGGACAAGGGTTTGGAGAAGACAAAAACCACATTTTTTTCCAAGCTAAGCAAAGCAGTCGCAGGTAAGTCAAAGGTCGATGATGATGTTTTGGATAATCTTGAAGAAGTTCTTGTTTCTTCAGATGTTGGTGTAGATACTACCTTAAAGATCATTGATCGTATTGAAGCTCGCGTTGCCAAGGATAAATTCATGGGTACCGATGAGCTTAACCAAATCTTACGTGAAGAAATCGCTGGTTTACTTTCAGAAACCCACTTAGGGGAAGAAACGGAATACAGTATTCCAGAAGGCGCAAAACCATATGTAATCATGGTTGTTGGAGTAAACGGAGTGGGTAAAACCACTACCATTGGCAAGTTGGCGTATCAATTCAAAAAACAGGGACTCAAAGTTGTTTTGGGAGCGGCGGATACCTTTAGGGCCGCAGCAATAGATCAATTACAGGTTTGGGCAGATCGCGTAGAGGTTCCTATCGTAAAACAAAAAATGGGTAGTGATCCAGCATCGGTTGCGTACGATACCTTGAGTTCCGCAGTTACCCAAGGCGCGGACGTCGTAATTATTGATACCGCGGGTAGATTGCACAATAAAGTGAATTTAATGAACGAGCTTACCAAAGTAAAACGTGTAATGCAAAAGGTTATAGATGACACCCCTCATGAGGTATTATTGGTTTTGGACGGTTCTACCGGTCAGAATGCCTTTGAACAGGCCAAACAGTTTACAAAAGCTACTGAAGTAACTTCTTTGGCAGTTACTAAACTTGACGGTACTGCAAAAGGTGGAGTAGTCATTGGCATATCGGACCAATTCCAGATTCCCGTTAAATATATTGGTGTTGGTGAAGGAGTCGAAGACCTTCAAGTTTTTAATAAGTATGAGTTCGTGGATTCTTTCTTTAATATAGAGAATTGAAAAGAATAACTTTCATAGTATGTTTTTCAATTGTATCGGTAATAACGGCTCAATTAAACCATCCGAAAGCAAGTCCGTTCGCGTCAATCAGACAAGAGGTCGGTTTAACATCAATCAGTGTTGAATATTCCAGACCGGCTGTTCGAGGGAGAACCATTTTTGGTGACCTTGTTCCCTATGGTCGTATATGGCGTGTTGGCGCCAATGCCTCTACCAAGATTACTTTTGAAAGTGATGTTACCATACAAGGGCATGCCCTTCAAAAAGGAATCTATGTCCTCTATGCTTTTCCCGAAGAAAATGAATGGGAAATTGTTTTTCATAACAACACAACACATTGGGGTGA
>JAHHKH010000078.1 GCA_018679695.1 Maribacter sp. | reverse complement strand
TGCTGATAGGAATAGACAAAGTATTGATGATTTACGCAACCTGTTTGTGGATTTACCTAATGCGAGTTTTCAAATTCCTTTAAAGGAACTAGCGGAGATCAGTTATAAACCAGGACCTATGCAAATTTCCCGTGATAACACCTACAGAAGGGTGTCGGTAGGAGTAAATGTAAGAGGACGCGATGTGGAATCCATGGTTGAAGAAGTGCAATTACGATTGGATGCTGAATTAGACCTTCCCGATGGCTATTTTATTGAATATGGCGGTTCTTTTGAAAATTTAAAACGGGCAAAAGAACGTTTGAGTATAGTTGTACCAATAGCATTGTTTCTAATTTTTATACTGTTATACTTTGCCCTAAGATCAGTTACCCAAGCCACTATGATTTACATGGCTGTGCCCCTTGCGGCTATTGGGGGAATCTATTTTCTCGCACTTAGAGGTATGCCTTTTAGCATTTCCGCAGGGGTAGGCTTTGTAGTTCTTTTTGGTGTGGCGGTATTAAATGGACTCGTTTTGGTAAGTAGGTTCAACAGTTTAAAACTAGAAGGAATGGTAAATTTAAAAGAACGCATTTTGTTGGCGACCGAAGAACGATTGCGCCCCATATTACTAACAGCTATTGCCGCTATTATGGGCTTTATGCCCATGGCAATTTCTGCATCAGCAGGAGCCGAAGTTCAACGGCCCTTGGCAACTGTTGTAATTGGAGGCCTTATTTCCTCGACCCTATTGACACTTTTGGTAGTTCCGGTACTGTATTATTTTGTTGAAAACCGTTCACATAAAAGGAAGGATAAAAAAACAAGTAAGATCAATACGGCATTGACATCAATTTTACTATTTGGGTTCATTTCCTTTTCTGGTATAAATTCAGTTTCTGCCCAAGAGTTGCCACAAAAAATAACAATTGATGAAGCAGTAGCAATTGCCCATGAAAATAATCCAACCATAAAATCGGCCAATCTTGAAATTGAAAAGCAGCAAAGTCTTAAAAAATCTGCCTTTGATTTAGGTAAAACGTCCATTTCCTATAAAGAAGGTGAATTGAATGCTCCGATAACGGATTTTCAGTGGAATATATCTCAAAATTTCAAATTTCCCACGGTTTACGGTTCACAATCTAAACTTCAGAAAGAACGAATTGCTTTAAGTGAAGCCTCCTTTGCATTGGAAAAAAATGCTTTGGAAAGAAATGTGAGAGCGGCTTACATGGAGTTGATGTATGCAAAAAACAAACTCATTTTAATTACTTACTTGGAAAAAGAGTTTCAAAATTTTGCAAATATTGCCAATAAGAGATTTAGATCTGGAGAGACTAATTTGATCGAAAAAATGTCGGCAGAGGGCAAGCGTGAGGAAATAAGGCTCTTAAGATCTGAAGCAAATCTAGATGTAGAAAAATTGAGAAAACAATTGCAATTATTATTGAATGTCGAAAATTCGATAGTTATTTCAGATAATGTACTTCAAAAGGAACCTTTTGAAGAAAATAATTATCTAGGCGATAAAAACCCTATTCTAAATTTGCAAGAACAATTTATTGCCGTCTCCGAGAAGGAATTCAAACTGGAAAAAGCAAAATTCCTACCAGACCTGTCGGCAGGTTATTTTACACAGCAAATAGAAGGAGTAAAAAATAATACAGGTTTTCAAGTAGGTGTTAAAGTACCGTTGTTCTTTTGGTCGCAAAAAGGAAAAGCACAAGCAGCCAGGAAGAACAGTGAAATTGCCCAAAAAAATTATGAGCAAACCGAGTTGGATTTAAATGCCGTACTGCAGGGCAATCTTCAGGATTATGAAAAGCATAAGGCTTCCCTATTATATTTTGAGACCAAAGGGTTGCAATTGGCAGACAAGCTATTTTCATCTACAAACAAAGCATACAAAGCAGGCGAAGTTGGCTATGTTGAATATATAGCAACATTAGAACAGGCAGTAGCAATTAAGAGAAGATATCTCGAAAGACTTAATCAATATAATCAAACCGTAAACGAAATCAAATATTTAACAGGAAAATATAATTAAGATGAAACATATAGTAAAAATAAGCACCTTTTTCTTACTCCTTATTGTTTTAGGAAGTTGTCAAAATAAATCCAATGAACAAAATGAAGAACGTAATGAAGAGGCGGAAGAACTAGAAGAAACTTCCAATACGGTTGCATTACGAATGGATCAATTGGATGTAATGGATATAAAATTGGGCACTATTACGCAAGTTGATTTAGGAGAAACTATAGAAGTAACCGGACAATTAGAATTACGCCCACAAGATATGGCCAGTGTCAGTGCCATAGTTGGGGGCAGGGTACAAAGTGTCACCGTTATCGAAGGGGACCATGTTAAAAAAGGACAGG
>JAHHKH010000062.1 GCA_018679695.1 Maribacter sp. | reverse complement strand
AAATACCGTCGCCACTGCCATGAATGGCATTATGGATTCTTTTGGTAAGGTTGAAGAAAGCTTGATCCTTTGTCTCAATGACCATCCATTCGATTTTTACCCCGATGTACCGCATGATCCGCATTTGGCTGGGCAGCATCTCTGCCACTCCTCCACCAGTGGCGGTTGAATTGATCATCCAGATGGTACAGCCCTTTAGGTCTTCAACGGATTGTTTGGTGGTTTCCAAAAATTCGTCGACCAAACTCTTTAAACTACCATACGCCTTATAATCATTGATTTTGGCGCCTTCTTTAATATTGATTTTTTGCATAACTATACATTTAGGTGCGGAAATGTTAAAGTTAACAACTTTACCTTAGTTACGTATGCGGAAAGTGGTAAAATGAGTTCCTGAATGCAGAATCATTTTTTGGGCGGAAGGGTCATAAAAAAGTCCCAGATTACATCGCAGGCAACGATATCGCGATTGGTCTTGCCGATGAGTCGCTCGCCCAAATACTGCTTGCCTCCCGGCCAGGTATGCCCACCACCATTTATGCGGTATAATACCAATGCCCCCTGGTCCTCACAGTTCGTATATTCTTCTATACTTACTGTTGTGCCATCGGCATCCTTGTCGGGTAATTCCACGGTATCTTTTTTAAGCAAACAGCCATTTTTTTCTTTCCAGAAATCCATTATTTCATCGGTGGAGACGATTTCGCCCCGAGTTTTCCGAAATACCTTGATCTGGCCCCCATCGTAGGGTACCAAGGGATCATCGGTACCGTTCATTACCATTACCGCAACCGGATTTTCAGGGGTGCATTTGGGTATATAATCACTGGAGAGCGATGCCGTAAGAATAGCACCCCCTCTAAAGATATCGGCACGGTCGCACAATAACCGGGAAGACATAAAACCCCCATTGGACATGCCTGTAGTGAAGATGCGCGAAGTATCTATAGGGTATTTTTGCTTGAGTTCATCAAGTATGGCGGTAATAAAACCAACATCATCTATATTTTCTTTCCATGCCTTGACCCCTTCCAAAGACCTGCCATCGTTCCAATTCTTGGCTATGGCATTGGGGTAAACGACAATGAAACCATCGCGATCGGCCAGCTCATTGAAGCGTCCAAAAGTAAGACCAGGGGTTCCTTTGGCGGTGCCACCTCCTCCGTGGATATGAAAAAGTAGCGGAATGGGTTGCTGTATTTTTGCTGCGGGTGGCAGATGTACGATATAACTCCTTTCGTAGCTCCCAAAATTAAGCGTATGGGTAGTGTCCGATTTGGATTTACGGATAGGAGCACAGGCATTGAAGTTCAAAAGTAGAACAGTAATCGATCCCAAAAAGAGTATTACGAGCGTTTTCATCAGTAGTTTTAATCAAAGGGTAGCAAATCTGGCTCAAAAAAGGTGCTTTTGGCTTTTTGGGAGTTGAAAATATCAAAACCATAATGGCATTGCATTAATCTTTTGAATTCAAATTTCAGCTGTGGGAATTCTTTAATAAAGCCCCTGAAATCTTTGGATTTGCTTTTTTGCATAAAATGGTTGACCGCTTTTACCGCGGCCAGGGTCAAGGTGGTATTGTATTTATCGGTTGCTCCCAGATGATTCACGTAGGCTACCAATTGAACGCACACATTTTCTATCGCTTGGTCCTGACCATATTTTTGGATATGGATATAAGCCAATCGCAAATGGGCCTCGTGAGTGAAAAGGGCGGGATCTAGATTGCAAACCTTGAATTGTCTTTCAAATTCATCACCGGTTAGATTGAAGTGTTCTTCCATGGTGCACCATTTATTGACATTACCTAAAGATAAGACAAAGCAAAATATTTCAAGATGATGTCAAAGTTTTTTGACCCAGAAGGAAACCAATCACAAAGCCATAAATAAAATTCGAAATACCCACTTCAACACCATGTCCGAGACGTATATAACCCGGCATGAGCTCTGTAGGCTGAATAAGGGGTGCTATGCCCCCCAAAATGGAGAACACAAGGCCTATGAACACTACTTTTTTGGTCAGGGAAAGGTTTAGGGTACGTAGAATTAGAATAGCAATACCTATGAAGATAAACCCCCTAACATACAACTGGGTCTTTATCATGACATCAAAAGGTGGAATTTTCCCCTCATAGAAATCCATTAATTGCGGAAATACAAAACTCAAGATAAGTCCGGCAGTGATATAAAAAATGAGATATAGGAAGTTGGCCGCCAATATTCTCCAAAGCCAACTAAAAAATGTACGTTCTTTGAATTTTGTTGATTCTGTTTCCTGGCGGTTCTTGAACAGCAATAGATACAATGGGCAAAATATCGCTGAGGCCATAAGACCCTTAAGAATCTCTATTGTGGTTCGTTCCCGATCGGTCACATTGAAAATGTAGGCCTCTATCAGTGTACTGAAGTGGCCGATCATAAAATAAATTAGGAATACCGCAATACCAAGTTTTAAACCGTTCAGCCTTGAACTGATGATATAGTAACCCAGAAGCAGGGCAATCATAAAGTTGGCAACTATATCCCATAGAAGCGTGTTGGGGTCTTGTGAGTGATTAAAAACTAAATCGAGTAAAGCGAAAAGTGCTGTGAGCAACAGGGTGCCTAGGGCCGATTTGATCCATATATTGGTTTTCATGACGTTTTGACTTTATTTTTCTTGATGATTGCGAATTGTATTAATGGCGTTCTTGCACCATTTATAAGTTGCGGAATAACATACCAGGCCATGTTCAAAGGCCAATCTGGCATTCAAAGGAATACCGGCCCCTTCCTGTGTATGAAATGCCTTGAGTTCCTCTAAATAGATTTTAAGCTGATTTTGAAAAGACTTTAAAAAGTCGAGTTTTTGACCCTTGGTCAAGAGTTTGTCCATGAAGGCGAACTTTAAAAGGAGTTCGTCAAGGTTTTTTGCAATATCATTTATTTCGACGGGCTGTAATAACCATTTTTTCAAGGTATCTTTTCCTTTTGGGGTACAACTGAATTTCTCTTTATTTTGATTTTTCAACAAGGATTTAATAACCAAACCTGACTTTTTCAAGCGATCAAGGGCAGGGTAAACGGCCCCTGGACTGCTACTGTAGTTACCAATTGCAGTGGTTTCAAATTGCTTTCTTATGCCATACCCGGTTAGTGGTTCTTGATTTATCAATCCAAGAATGGCATAGTCGAGTGATGTTATCTTAGGTACGTTTGTTTTTTTCATAATAATACGATTCGTACTACGAAAATAATACGAATCGTATTAAAAAACAAATTTTATGGAACTATTTTATTTCTTCAGATAAAGAAGAAGTATGTTATTCATCATGTTAGGGAAGATTTAGTAACCGACCGCCCCGCCATCGGGCCTGGAAGAATCAGCGGCTCCTGTGAATACATTTTTTTCCGGGTCATAAGTAATACCCATCAGGGCTCCCAAATTACCGTAGCCGGTCAATGTATGTCCCATGGCCTCAAGTGCTTTGCGTGTATCTGGCGACAAGAGGTGCTGTTCATAGATGATACGATCGGGTAACCATTGGTGGTGTATTTTAAGTGCTTCAATGGCCTTGTCGATGCGCATATCGTATTCCAAAACATTGAAAACAGTTTGGAATACCGTATTTATAATGGTCCTTCCCCCGGGACTGCCAATGACCAGGTAGGGCTTACCATTCTTGCTTACTATCGTAGGTGTCATACTTGAGAGCATTCGTTTTTCGGGCGCTACTAGATTAGGAGCGGTGCCTATTTGTCCGTTTGTTTTGGTGATGCCCGGCTGTGGATTAAAATCGCCCATTTCATTATTGAATATAAAACCCAATTCCGGGGAGCCCATTTTTGATCCATAGCCATATTCCAAGGTATAGGTGAGCGAAACGGCGTTCCCTTCCTTGTCCATCACCGACAAGTGGGTGGTACTATCCCCATCATAAAGCTGTCCGAATTTTGTGGAATCGCTGACCGAGGCGCGGGTCATATCAATCGCCTCAAAACGTTTTTTCGCGAATGCCTTGGAAGTCAGTTTTTCGAGTGGCATATGCAGGTTAAAATCGGGATCGCCCAAATGCTCGGCACGATCGGCAAAGGCCCGGCGCATGACCTCGGCGACCAAATGCACATAGGTGGTTGAATTGAACTCGATTTCCTGATGATTGGCCAACTCCATCAAGTTCATCATCTCAATAAGGGCCACGCCACCAGAACTTGGAGGTGGCATGGAATAGATTTTATAGTCCTTATAGCTTCCCGTGATGGGCTTTCGCTCAATAGCCTTGTATTTTCTTAGATCTTTTTTGGTGATAATACCCCCATTGGCCTTCATCCATTTGGCGATTTTTTTAGCAACTTCCCCTTTGTAGAAACCATCTTGGCCTTTATCGCGAATAAGTTCCAGAGTTGTTCCGAGTTGTGGTTGTTTCCAGAGCTCATCAGGTTGTAACACATCACCTGTTCCATTCCGGAAATAGGCATCCATAAAAGGGTATTTATTCCCTGATGCTGTAAATCGTTCTGCAGCAGTCAAGAGCGACCAATTAAATGGAAATCCGTTTTTGGCTTGATCAATGGCAGGTTGAACCAAGGTGGCCCATGGCAGTTTGCCGTATTGCCGATGTGCCTTGTAAAGTCCGGCTACGGTACCTGGAACGCCAATGGCCTTTATGCTGTTATGGTTGCTATCGTCAATAAGTCTTCCCTTATCATCAAGATACATATCATTCGTTGCCGCAAGGGGTGCTTTTTCACGAAAATCGATGGTCGTAACTTTACCCTCGGCAGTCATGAAAACGATGAATCCACCTCCACCAATGTTCCCGGCGGAAGGCAGGGTCACGGCAAGGGAAAAAGCTGTAGCAACGGCTGCATCAACGGCATTACCCCCTTTTTTTAAGATATCTACCCCGGTTTCCGAAGATAATTTGTTCGCAGAAACTACCATGCCATTTCGGGCATAGGTTTGGGCAAAAAGTTGTGTGGTGAATAGGATTAGTGATAGGAAGTAAAGGCAGGCTACTTTTGAATTCATGCAATTGTGGGTTGATTATTTGACTGTGGTTGAAGATAGGGATTTTATTTTTTTTCAATGGTCTTGGGTACCCTTCCCTGTTATTAGTTGGGTGGCAGTAAGTCGGGCAAGTTGAAGTTGTACCAATCCTTGTTCGTTTCTTTGCTTGTCCAAAGTAACGGTACCAAAGAAAAGAAGCCCAAAACGAGGAATTTTTCCGATACTGATGGAATACCCATTCCAATGCTCCGCGTCGAACAAGTTCTCCTGTCATTCGGAGCTTTTGTAATCTATTCTACGTTTTATGGGGTAAAAGGAATCATAGATTCCTTATTGGATTATCTTAGGTTGATTATCTTGACAGGGTTTGCATCATTTTCACGTTCTAATTACCTTTATACGTACGATGAAAAATACGCTCGTACAGATTATTTTCTTTTGTTTTTTGGCACAGCTCCATGCCCAAGTGGAAAACGATAAGCTTTTGCATTTCGGTGCCGGCGCTCTGAGCGGGGCGGTAGGTGGGTTGTTGGCGAGTGAAATATCCGATGGTGATCGCGCATGGACTTTTGCAGGGGCTGTGGGTACCAGTTTATTGGTGGGTCTTGCCAAAGAATCGTTAGATAAAAAAAACAGCAATACTTGGGATAATGCGGATCTTGGTGCTACCGTCCTCGGAGGGGTCACGGTAGGTGTGACTATAGATTTGTTCTCGGGGAAAAAACGACGCAAGCGAAAACAGTTGACACTCGCTTTGTATTAAAGTTGCATCGGTACTTCCATCAGCAGTATTTTGGCGGGACTTAAAACAGTTATATCGAGTTGCGATAGATCCCAAAAACCACAAGCATCCCTTTTTCCCAATAATTGACCGTTGATTTCCAGTTTACCTTCCAAAACAAAAACATACACCCCATTTTCTTTATTCATTAGTGAATAGTTGCTTTTGACCCCTTGTTCAAAATCCCCTAAATGAAACCAAGCATCTTGGTGGATCCATACCCCTTGGTCTTTTGGATTTGGTGAAAGTATCTGGTACAATTCATTTTTCTTTTCAATATCCCGTAGTGAAATTTGGTCGTAACGGGGTTCCACATCTATTTTATTAGGGAGTATCCAAATCTGTAAAAATTTTACAGGGCGATCTTTGTTTTTGTTGTACTCGCTGTGTTGTATTCCCGTTCCGGCACTCATCACCTGTACGTCCCCTTCTCTTATTACAGTGGAGTTGCCCATATTATCCATATGCTGTAGGTCACCTTCCAGGGGTATTGAAATGATTTCCATATTTCGATGTGGATGGGTGCCGAAACCCCTTGCCTCAGAGACAACATCATCATTGAGTACCCGTAATACCCCAAAGTTCATTCGTTCAGGATTTTGGTAACTGGCGAAACTAAAACTATGATGGGAGTTCAACCAACCGTGGTCGGCGTATCCCCTTGTTTCGGCCTTGTGTAAAACTGTTTTCATTCGTATCCCAATTTTGGATTTGGTTATTATTAATTGCCTACGCTGCTGTAATCGGTTTTAATAATTTCACGTATTCCTTCCAAATAGGGTGTAGGTGAAATTTTGAAGCGTTTGACGAATTTATCACTATTAAAAACATAATCACGATCATATTGATAGAGCATCTCTACCATTTCTTTCATAATAGGCATAAATAATCCCAATAATCGGACCAGAAGTTTAGGTGCTACCTGATACTTAGGTGCAACGCCCATTTCCTGAGCGATGGTCATTATCCATTCTTTACCGGTATAAGGATTTTTCGCTGTGGGCAAATGCCAAACTTGATTGTAGGCATCATTGGTATTTCCAAGAATCGCGGTAGCTTTTCCAGCATCGCGCGTATAAGTGAATGAATGTTTGCAGTTGATGCTTCCCATCCAATTCGCTTTTTTTCCTTGTGCCAGATTTTTAAAGACGGTCTCCCTGAGCATCCCGTTTCGCTTAATGCCAGGGCCATAATAATCCGCACAACGGGCAATAAGTGCGGTAAGCTTTCCATTTTTCACCTCTTCCATGATCATTTGTACGAGCTCTGCCCTTACCTTTCCTTTTTTGCTGGGCGGATTAATCGGCGTATCCTCTGTCATTCCATTTAAGTGGTCTGCATCGTACATATAGATATTGTCAAAAAACACCAATTTGGCATTGTGTTCGGCACAGGCGGAAATAACATTGCGCATAAATACCGGCCAGGTCTTTTGCCAGGTTCTGGCACTGTATGGAAAACCAATGGTCACATACACCACGGAAGAATCCTGTACTGCTTTATTGACCTCTTTTTCGTTTAAAAGGTCGGCCGAAACTATTTCGTCTGTGTGATTTACTTTCGTTGGATTGCGACTAACCAATCGTAGATCAGTAGTAAATTCGGTGAGTGACCTTGCCAATTCGGTAGCGATGATTCCACCAGATCCCAGTATAGTTTGCATGAGGTAATAGTTTTGATCGATGCTATTGCTAAAGTTACCAAAAATCACAGCACGGGTGACGGGGATTGGAAAAGATCTTCGTGAAATCGTAATCTCAATCGATAATATTGGGAGTGATTTATAATAATCCCCTAGCCTTTATTTCCAGGTATTTATTGATTGTATTAATGGTCAGTTGTTCGGGTTTGGTCAGAATTGTTTGAATACCATGCTGCTCTAGCTCTTTTTGCATCAAACGTTTTTCCAGCGAGAATTTTTCGGCAATGGTTTTGTGGTATATGGTTTGTAGATCCTCGGCATCCGATGATATCAATTCCTCTAATTCGGTATTCTCAAAAAAGATGACTACCAGTACATGTTTTTTGGCCATGGCCAATAAAAAGGGCATTTGCCTTTTTAAGGCCGAAATATGCTCAAAATTGGTATACAATAAAAGCAAACTCCTATGGGTAATCTTTCGTTTTACCTGGGCATACAGC
>JAHHKH010000349.1 GCA_018679695.1 Maribacter sp. | reverse complement strand
GACTTGTCTTAGCATGGGAACACTTATTGTTTAGGTAAATAACCTATTTCACAAATTTACACGAATTTCTTAGGCAAAATAATTATATAAAATGGTACCTATAACTAAGCCCCATCGGTAAAGACAGGGCTTTATAAAACCAAATCACTCCTCAACTTACCCATTTAAATACTTAAGGCATTAAAATCTTTAGGTAGATATGTACGGGTATCAAAGCCTAGCTCAATCTCCTCTTCGTCTTCAATGTAAATGATTTCGTCTAGATCAAGCTCTACTTCAGAATAGGCATTAAAGCCTTCTGGAAGGTATTGCTTAGTATTAAACTCCAATACAATTTCTTCATCATCTTCGATATAAACAATTTCCGCCAAATTTAATTTTGGTTCGGCATATGGATTAAACCCAGTAGGCAGGTAATCTTTTGTGTCGAATCCCAAGTCAATTTCTGGCTCTAATTCAACAAATGAAATTTCACTAAGTTCAAAATTCATTCCTTCATATGCATTGAATCCAAAGGGTAAATAATCCGAAGTGTCGAAATCCAATACTATATCCTCTTTCTCTTCGATATAAGTCACATCTTCCAAAACACAGTAATCAGTATCCAACAGAAGACATGGGTCGTTTTCATAATTCCCGTATACGTTCACGAATTCAGTGGTGTCGTTTGTGAATTCTTTTTGACTGGCGTAATCGCTTGTACCAAATACAGCCAATAAGAGTGTCACAATTCCGGTTCCTAATATTAACGTTGCTTTTCCCATGATTTATCTTTTTAATTTATTTCTTTAGTTTCTTTTTATTTATAGTACAAATGTAGGTCGGAGGTTGTGCATTAATGAATTCAATCTGACCGAACTGTCCTAATTTTAAGGTCAAACGTCTTTTTAGGCAAGTGAATTATTCTTTGAACATTTCAAATTGGAGATAATCGGATTAAGCCGTTGGTTATCCTATAAGGTTTTCTTGTTTTAATTTTGGGAGTGCCAATGATTGATTGTAATATTTCATGCAAATTTTTCTTAATCCATATTAAAATTATGTCACGAAATAATAGGGTACAAAGAAGATAATGTAGTTGTAAAGGCCATGCATACTTTTAGGGCCAATGGCTATGCATATAGTTCATTGCGTTTGCTTATAAAAGCAAATGGGAATCAGCCAAATCTTATTTTATTCTAGTTTTTGCAGTAGACAGGGACACTTAAAGAACCTACATACCCTTTTCATAGAATAGGGGAGTAGTAATCGATGGGAAAAATCCACGGCGAACTATCAACAAAAGTTGAAAGTAGAAATATTCATCTTACTTACTGGGCAGAATACGGGGCTTATCATTGTTTGTCAAAACCCATTGTAAAATAGAAGTTGATAACTACCTAGATAGTGTTGTGGATCGTTTAAACGCTTCTAGGTGGTATTATATACCGTAAGAATGCCAAACCAATTCTTCTCTTTTCTTAAAAGAATTTAATTATCGCGTAGTAGATAATGGCCATGAATAAAACCAATAAGCCATAGGCAAGGAAGCGAATTGCCCGGTTAACACATTTAAACTTAAAAGCTGAAATTTTTGAAATAATATATATCTGTTGGCCTAATTGATCAAATAGCTCTACTTCTTTTAGACTAATGTTATAGAAAGTCTGGGAAAATTCGCGGATTGTTCCAAATTTTGAGATTACATCCCCAAAAAAGAAAATGTTCTTATCATAATTTCCTTCGATTTTTGGAATAAAGCATTTAATACTATAATAAATCGACACAATAGTGCAGACAATCCAAACACCTAACAATGTAATTAATAGGGTGTTACTGGATTCATCGGAAAGAATCAATGCAATATTCTGGTATATAAGATTAAGTAGTATACCATAGAATGATAAAATAAGACCCGCTTTTATCTCCGAAGCTTTAATTAAACTAAAGACATAATTTATACTCCCCCAATAATGATCTACAAGCTCTTCGGTATGGCCATTTTCATACTTGATCAGCTTCCTTACCGGTTCATTTTGTTCCTTTCCTTCATTAAATCTTTCTTTCTCTTTGGTTGTTTTATTAGGTTTGTCCATAGACCATTTAAGTTTTGGATATTGTTGTAACTTTTAAATGATCAAAATACAAAAAAGTTTCGCGCTATAATATTCTTCTTGAACAATAGGCTCATTCTTTTATTACTTTGAAATAGGTGGCATTTCCGTCTTGTTCCAAGTTAAAAAGGAGAATACCGGATTTTAAACCGGAAATATCAACTTGTACTTCCGGATAAATACCTTCCTTAAATTCATTAGTCAACAATAATTGACCCACTTCATTATATATACCGAGTTTTGCTGAAGCACCAGAGGGTCCTAAATATAGGGTTATATAATCTGAAGAAGGATTTGGGTATACCTTCATTTCTGGTCCCAAGTCGGGTATTCCCGCGTTAAAAGCACTTCTATCTACCATCAAACTTGTACTACATGGATCAGCGTTCGAACCATTCGCCGATTTGGAGGCACTATTGCAACCATTTGTAATTACCTCCCATTGTAATCTATTGCCGTCGGTATAAATTTCGAAAGTATGGGTGCCTGGAAGGAATAATTCTGGTGGGGACCCAACGAAGATCGCATTTCCCCTAAGTCTATTTTTTGGACCATTCGGAATATAGACAGGTATATCCAATGAATTTGTATACTCAAACTTCAAAAGGGTCTTTATACTGGGATTTTCCGCAAGAGTTGCCGGGGTTTGGCATATATCCGATGCTTTGATTCGATTATTACAACCAACTATAGGATTTACAAATAACTGCCCTGGTATCGATGCGATGGTATACTGTTCATACCCTGGAAGAGTTGAAATATCTGCTGTAATACTGTATTCGCCAGCAGGTAAAATTCCAGTCTGGGGAATGCCGTTTATATCTGTAATCGTAAACGAAGTAACTGTTGGCGCGTTATCATCACATACCAACCCGGTTGTAATTACTTCTATTGTAGAAGGAACTGCTTCACCTTCAAAAATATAGGTTGATATGACTTCAATACTTAAATCGGCTTTATTGATCGTAAGTTCACCACTTTCATAGGTAATGTCATAATTACTTACCGATGTATTGGGGATTATGGATATTTCCGTTGCTGAAGTACAGGCATCAGCAGGGGTAAAACTTATTTCCCCAAGGATGTCATCCAATATTTCGCCAAAAGGCAGTTCAGCGGTATTCGCAGTAGCTGTAAAATTCAAAGCTTCTTGCTGTCCGTATGTAATGATGGCATCATCTGCCTTTAGTGTTAAAGGAAAACTATTTACAGTCAGGAGACCGATATTGGCAAAGGTCACATTGTAATTGGAAGAAACGCCACCTGCACTTGCCGAAATCAAATATGGACTTTCCCCAACACCGCATTCTGAACATTCTAAAGAATATATCAATCCTTCAGGAAATACTTCTTCAACCGTATCTGTATATTGCAAACCAGAAATTTCGCCCTCGAACACAGGCGTTTCATCACCGTATGTAATTGCAGTATCTAAAGTGGTAATAAGTAAATCGGCTGGCAAAATCTCCAATGCGGTGGGCACATAGTTAATAGTGAAATTTGTGTCTAAGAATCCACCTGGAATAACGTATTGCGTACCTGCCTCGACTCCGGTAATTACATTAATGGGCTTTATATCAATAGGTTCACTTAATTGAGCATCGCCCTCATTCAAGATAACTAATATGTTATTAAATCCATTGACAAGGGCAGACGACTCACTATTGACCAAGGGTACCCCATTAACGAGCGAAATACCATTGACGAGCGAAATACCATTGACCAAAGAGATACCATTGACCAAAGAAAGCCCGTTCACCAAAGAGATACCGTTGACTAAAGGAACTCCGTTAACTAGCGAAAGACCATTTACTAGTGAAAGACCATTTACCAAAGAGATACCATTAACCATGGAAATCCCATTATTTATTGTTGAAAGACTACCATTTGCAATGGAGGTTTCAGAAATTTGATCAGCTCCAAAATAGACTAGTTTTTCACTTCCGCTACCATTCACAAGTGATAAGCCGTTTTCGAAAATCGTTGCAGATTGGTTAACTGTACTTTCGGATACAAAAAAGGTTTTATTGACCAAAGACAAGCCATTTATTGTGGGTTCCCCATTAACCAGTGAGATTCCATTGACTAAAGACAAACCATTGACCAAAGAAAGGCCATTGACCAAAGAAAGGGCATTAGTATGATTGTCGGCGAAAGTATTTACAATGGTTTGATCAACAACAACGCCAGTCTCCCCTTGCTCCCCGAAAGTATAATCAAAGGAAATTTCAGGGAGCGCTTCTCCATAGACAATTGGATCTAAGGGTTGGGGTTGAATGGTAACTGGCATTGGTACTATATTGAGTACACCGGCTTCTGGTATAAAGTTATAGAGTTCCAATAGGCCTATATTCAAATCTGTTAGTTCTATATCGATAGCATATATCCCTATGCCCGAATTTGATAATGCTTGAGAACTTAATTGAATAGAAGGGATAAGAAGATCTAAAGTTTCCTGTGATAAGGGTGATTCCCCTTCTGCCGGGATTACTTCATACGAAAATTCGGGATTGGCTTCCCCGTAGCGTCGTTCTGCATTGTTGACTTGAATGGTTACATCTACTATGGGTATGTCTTCAAAAGTAAGGGTTTCCGATGTACCCCCATCAGAACCATTGGTCAACGCACCAGGTGGAGTAAATACATAAATGGGAGGATTTCCGATAAATTCAGGAATTACGACCGTCAGTTGGCTTGAATCTACAAAAGTCGTTTCAAGTTCTTCACCCCTAAATAGTACTATAGAGCTTTCGTCAAATGAGTTGCCCTCTACAATCAATTCAAACGACACTTCACCAGGGCTATAAATATTCGTATCAAGATTTTCCAAATTAAAACTGATCAAATTCGGTGAGGGATTCGAAAATGCACCTACTGCGTTATCAGCTGATATAAAACCATTACCATTGACAAAATCAAATCCTGCAGGGCCCATATCAATGGCATTATTAATGATCAGGTTTTTAATTTCCAAGGAGGGGTCCGTATTGGAAGGGTCAATGAATTTTGTTTTGGCCTCGATCAAAAGGGCCGCTACCCCTGCGGCATGGGGTGCCGCTGCTGAGGTTCCGAAGAAATTAGGCAATGAATTACTTTCGAAATCCGGCGCACCCAGGTTTACTGAGGTATCGCCACCTGTAGGTGCCATGATATCCGGTTTGCTCCTAAGTGTACCTTCTGTTGTGGTTCCTCCACGGGAGGAAGATTGTTGGGCCAACAAATTCCCTCCATATGTAGGTGTATTGTCATAGCGTACTGCCCCCACGGAAATTGAATTTTCGGCATTGGAATGGCCCACAATTGTAGAACCATTGGCAGCCGGGATAGCTTCAAAATTACCCTCATCACCTGATCTGAAAACAATGTATTTGAAATTAACAGGTGCACCATTCCCTGCAGCTCGTTCCACAACAATATTCGTTGTGGTAGGATTTACCACTACAAAGGGCATTATTTCTATTGGATCTGCTCCTAAATTGTTTCTATTGAATCCATAAAGTATAGATCCGTCGTCACCAGCCAAATAAATATCAAGATCATTAGCGGCACCTGCTGAGGATCCCAAGGAATAAAAATCGTCATCCCATTGCAGGGCGATTACATATTGTCCTATTCCCAGATTTAGGCTTTGTAAACTATTACCTCCTCCAAAATCATGTCGAATTTCATTGGGTGAAGGAGCCGAAGTAAAGGTTGCCTCATAAGATCTCGTCCCAAAATTACCGGCAGAACTAAAATACTTCACACCACCTTGACT
>JAHHKH010000348.1 GCA_018679695.1 Maribacter sp. | reverse complement strand
TTTTTATCAATAGTTGTCTTATTGGTTATGGCGGCTGGTCATGCCCAAGAGCAACCCGGTAGTTTTTCATTGGATGAGGCCATTGCCTTTGCCTTGGAAAACAATTATAATGCTGTGAATGCCGATAGGGATATTCTAGACGCCAAAAAGCAAAAATGGGAGACTATAGCCGATGGCTTACCGCAAATAAGTGGCGCGGTGAACTATCAAAACCAATTGAAACAACCTGTTTCATTGATTCCAGCTGAATTTTTCGGTGGTGAACCGGGTACTTTTCAGCCCATAACATTTGGGCAACCCCAACAGGTATCGGCTTTCGCTACCTTACGTCAACAGATCTTTGATGGGTCTTATATTGTCGGTGTACAGGCAACCAAAACTTTCTTACGATATAGTGCCAATAATAAGGAAAAAACGGACCTAGAGGTTCGTAAAGCCGTGGTCGAGGCCTATGGCAATGTCCTATTGGCAATTGAAAGTATCGCTATTCTTGAAAAAGATCTGGCAACCTTGGAAAAAAATTTATTTGAGACTACTAAAATTTTCGAAAACGGACTTGGTGATGAGGAAAGCGTTGAACAATTGCAAATTACCTTATCATCCCTTGAAACCCAATACAAACACGCTGTAAGACTAAAGGAAATAACGGTACAAATGCTGAATCTTATAATGGGATTGGATATTGACAACCCAATCCAATTATCGGAAAACCTGGATGATCTTGCCCTTAAACAGATAGACCGTAATCTGTTGAAATCTTCTTTCATTATGGAAAATAATGTGGATTATAAACTGGCATTGAATTTAAACGAACAAAGAGCTTTGGAATTAAAGCTCGCAAAGAGCCGTGCACTTCCAACCCTGAATGCATTTGTCAACTATGGAAGTACATCGTTCAGTGATTCTTTTGACTTTCTAAGCGGAAATCCGCAATGGTTTGACTCATCAATTTTAGGTTTTGATTTGGACATCCCCATTTTTAGTTCCCTTAAAAGATCTGCTGGTACGCAAAGGGCCAAAATCGCACTTGAGAAAGCCAAAACACAACTCACAGAGGCCGAGGAACAAATTCGCTTGCAATTAAAGCAGGCCAAGAGTGATTATTTACGTGCTATTGAACAATACGAGACATCAAAACAAAATCTCGAATTGGCGGAACGTATAGAGCGCAAGAATCAGGTCAAATATTTTGAGGGATTAGCCAGTAGCTTTGATCTTCGTCAAGCCCAAACACAATTATACACGGCACAACAAGAATATTTACAATCCATGGTTGATGTTATAAATACCAAAACGGACCTTGAAACCATATTAAATAATTAATTCAAAACGATATCGACAACTAAACAAAAGAAAATGAAAAAGATTCTTTATATAACAATGGCATCGGCATTACTGTTGGCTTGTGGCTCTGAACAGGGAACATCTGTTGAAGATTTGATCTCTCAAGGTGACCTTGAAGCAATACGTGCAAAAAAGAATGAGATTTCTGAGCAACAAAAAGTGCTTGAACAGGATGCCATGCAATTGGATTCAGTAATTGCCCTTTTGGACAAGGATGAGAAATTACCCTTGATAACCACGATAAAAGCCGAAACTCAAAATTTTGTCCACTTTTTAGAATTACAAGGTGCTGTCCAAACCAAACAAAACGTTCTGGTATATCCTGAAATGTCGGGAACGCTACAGCGCGTATATGTTACCGAAGGCCAACGTGTGAAAGCAGGACAGATTTTGGCCAAGATCGATGACGGTGGTATTGGCAGTCAATTGGAACAGCTTAAAACTCAGGCTGAATTGGCTAAAACTACATTTGAGCGTCAAAAAAGACTTTGGGAACAAAAGATAGGTTCTGAAATTCAATATTTGCAAGCAGAAACGAACTATGTTGCTGCGGAGAATGCTGTAAAACAAACTGAGAGCCAGTTAGGCAAATCCACAATCAGAGCTCCTTTTAACGGTATCATTGATGATGTGATCAAAGATCAAGGTACCGTGGTATCACCCGGTCCTGGATCAGAGATTTTCCGTATTGTAAACCTTAGTAATATGTATATAGAAGTTGATGTACCGGAAACCTATCTTGGGCAAATAACCAAAGGCAAGGAAGCCGTAGTTTATTTCCCGGTACTCGGTGATAGCATAACCACAAAAATTCGTCAAACCGGTAATTTCATCAATCCAAGCAATCGCTCCTTCAGCGTAGAAATTCCCGTACCCAATAGAAAAGGGAATATCAAGCCCAATCTTACGGCTAGAGTTAGGCTTAATGATTATTCAAATGAAAGTGCAATTCTTATCCCCCAAAGTATCATCTCCGAGAATGCGACCGGTGATCAATACGCCTATGTTTGTTCCGAACCCAATGATGACAATGAAGCCGTTGTTACCCGAAGTATTATCACTACCGGGAAAACACAAGACGGATATATTGAAGTACTTTCAGGTATAAGCGACGGAAATTATGTTGTAAAAGAAGGTGCGAGAACCGTAAAAGACGGTCAAAAAGTAAAAATCCTTAAATAAAAGACGTTAGTACTATGAGCAAACAGCTGAAAAATGCCAATAAGGAATTTCGACTTTCATCCTGGGCGGTAGACAATCCTTCGGTCATCTATGTTATGATCGCTATTTTCCTGTTCATTGGACTTAAATCCTATTTCTCGATGCCAAGGGAGGATTTTCCTGAAATCGTGGAAACCAAGATTTATGTTAGTACTCCCTATCCG
>JAHHKH010000344.1 GCA_018679695.1 Maribacter sp. | reverse complement strand
TTTTTGTTCAATTATTATATCTATGAAACTGGGCAGTTTATTCGCCTGCTTCCTATTATTCAGAAGATAACCTTTGTTTGTTTTATCATTTGGTTCATTGTTTTGGATCTATTATTGTATCATAATTTGAAATGGAAAACTACGGCAGGTGATGTTTAAGGAAAAGAATAAAAAGTTGCTTTTTGATAGAACATAAATCTTTGGTTACCACCCGTTATTAGCCATGCTGAAATTTTGTTTCCAAGCGCGAATTTCGTAAATTGAAGAGTACCAACAACGCAATGGAAAAGGACGATAAATTCTTTTTCTAACGTATGGATCCTAGTGTCTTATTAGTGTATTTGATTGATTTGATCAATTCTACAGGATTAAGACTTACATTATAAACTTTAACAAGTGAATTATGAATCCAATAATTTTATTCAGTCTGATATTTGGTTTGTTTCTTTTGGCAGGAATCCGAATTGTATTTGAGTATAAAAGAGCCTTGAAATTCCGATTTGGAAAATACGTTAAAACCTTGCAACCTGGTTTTCGATGGATTATACCCTTAGTTGAAACCATTCAGGTTGTTGATATTCGTGTCATCACGAGCAACATAGTGTCACAAGAGGTTATGACCGAGGATAATGTACCCTGTAGTATTGATGGGGTTGTTTTCTTTAAGATAGATGATCCTGAAAAAGCTGTTTTAGAAGTGGAAGAGTACGATTTTGCCATAGCGCAACTTTCCCAAGCAGCACTTCGCGATGTATGCGGAAAGGTAGAGTTGGACACCATTTTGTCCAAACGTGAGGAAATGGGGAAAAACATTAAAAGCATAGTAGAGACCGAAACCCATCATTGGGGCATTGAGATTATAGATGTCAAGATAAAGGACATTCAATTGCCCGAAAATATGCGACGCATGATGGCCAACCAGGCTGAAGCCGAAAGATCAAGAAGGGCCCGTATTATTCTTGCGGAGGCCGAGGAACAGGCTGCTGCTAAACTTCTGGAAGCAGGCCTTCAGATAGACAAATCCCCATCGGCCATTAAATTGCGATTGTACCAAACCTTATCCAATATCGCTGCTGAAAAGAATTCGACCATTCTTTTCCCATTCCCGGAAGAGGTATTACCTAAGAAAACCAAAAAAAAGAAGAATTAAAAAGCTGATTCCAGATTTTTATTACCTGTTTTGAAGTTGTTTGATATCGTTATGTAATTCAATAAAATTACTTTGAAATTCTTTTCCCCCATTTTATAAATTCATACCAAACAACAAATAAGAAGCCTGTGGCAATACTCATTGACAGTTGCGAAACATTTAAAGTTTCAAACTCAAAGAAACGGGTCAACGGGTCCACAAAAAGTAATATTCCAGTAATAAATAGGGTAACACCAATAATGATTGGTACCAAATTGTTCTTGTACCTCATTGTTGTGAACATGGAAAAGTAAAAAGAACGGTTGACAAGGGTTAAAAATATATTGGAGGAAATAAGAACGGTAAATACCATCGCCCTGGTAATCCCTTCGGTATATCCTTCGTAGACACTATATTGGTAAATAAGCAATCCGCCTACAGTGATTAGTAATCCTTGTATGATACTGGTAATAAGTTCCTTCCATTTGAAAAAGGTAGTGGTAAAGGGTCGGGGTTCTTGGATCATCGTATGTTTTTCCATGGGCTCATTTTCATAAATAATGGAACAGGTAGGCCCCATGATCAATTCGAATAAAATGACATGTACAGGTGAGAAAATATTGGGGTACATCCATCCTAAAGCGAGAGGAAGAAAAACCATAAGAATGATTGGAATATGAATGGAAATGACATATTGTATCGCTTTTTTAAGATTGGCATAGATCTTTCTGCCCATGGCCACGGCATCCACCATTTTGGATAGGTCATCTTCCATCAAAATCAACGATGCGGATTGTTTGGCGATCTCTGTGCCTTTTTGTCCCATGGCTACCCCTATGTGTGCTGCTTTGAGGGCAGGACCATCGTTGACCCCATCACCGGTCATGGCAACAATTTCACCTTTGGATTTTAATGCTTCAATAATCTTAAGTTTGGCATCTGGAAACATTCTTGTAAAAATATGTATGTCCCTCATTGCCTCTTGTAATTCTAAACCTTCTAGTTTAACAAGGTCGTCACCATCCAAAATTTCATGGTTTCCATTAAATTGAATTTGTTTTGCAATCGCCTTGGTGGTAATAGGATTGTCACCTGTTATAATTTTCACGGTTATCCCAGCCGCTTCAAAATCGCCAAATACTGTTTTGATATTATCCTTTGGGGGATCATAAAAAGCCACTATCCCCTTAAACCGAAAAAGAAATCCTTGCTGCCTCGATGGGAAATCACTGCCTTGGAACGTTGCCTGGCCAACCCCCAATAATCGATATCCTTCTTTCGCTAATTTGATAATAGCCTCTTGCAACTTTCGTTTATCAATTGTGGTTAGATTGGAAATTTCAAAAAATGCCTCAGGCGCCCCTTTTGCGGCAATAATTCGATTTCCCATTGCATCCTCAAAAATATGTGTCATCATTGGAGGATTGCCTCCTAAGGGATATTCGTGCACCATTTTGAATTTATCCCGTTCATCGTATTGAACAAATTTGGAATAGGCATCATGTAGGGCCATTTCCATACGGTCAAACGGTATAGGTTCGCTGGACCACATAGCCAGTTCCAAAAGTTCTTTTTCATGGGCGCCAAGGTCATCTTTTGGGTTTGAAATTTTATTGGATTCCAGCACAAATAGTTTGGCTAATGCCATTTCATTTTTGGTGATAGTTCCGGTCTTGTCCACACATATGACAGTTGCACTGCCCAAAGTCTCGACAGTTTTCATCTGTTTTACCACTATTCCCTTTTTCATTAAACGCCATGCCCCTAACGCCATAAAGGTGGTAAATGCCACGGGGATTTCTTCAGGAAGAATACTCATAGCAAGTGTAAGGGCCTTGAGCAAACTGTCTACAACATTATTTGAGTTCGCATAATTTAGAACCCAAACTATCAGGAAGACAGCAATTCCTGCCGCCGCCATTCTTTTAACAAAACTATTTATCCGTATTTCCAACGGGGTTTTTTCCTCGGTTATGGTTTCAAGGCTTTTTCCAATTTTGCCCAACCAAGTTTCATTGCCAATCGCCGATATCGTGGCGATAGCCAGTCCACTGGTGACAATAGTCCCACGATAGATTTTATTTTCCTTCTTCGTCTTGTCCTTATAGACCGATAAGGATTCTCCGGTGAGGATTGACTCATCAACAGAAAAATCATTGGAATGCACAATAATACCATCAGCGGCAATGGTTACACCTTCCTCAACCATCAGACTATCCCCCATGACAACATCCTCGATGGATATTCTTTCGACCTTACCATTTCTAATCACATTGCAATGGGGTTGACTGATAATTTTTAATTTTTCAAGTGCATTACGACTTCTGGAATCCTGGTATAACGAAATGGTTGATACCAATAATATGGCCACCGCCAGAAAAATACCGTCGCCGATATTACCCACGATAAAGTAAATGCTGGATGTTACCAGTAGTAGGATAACCATGGGTTCTTTGATCAAGATTGAAATGTGCTTGAAAAAAGTATGCTCTTTTTTATATCGAAGTTCATTACGCCCATATTCTTTTCTGGAGAGAAGGACTTCTTCCGTGGTTAGACCTTTTACGTTAAAATTTGCTATGGACATGTTTGTAATTGATTATTACAAATTGCAATGTTGAGGTTACCTTATTAATTTCAATTATCATTGCTCTTTGCCTCTAAGTGTATAATATTGCTTTGTTTTTGGTAAATGGGTCAAAAAAACAATGACAATACCAAGAAGGGAAAATACAACTTGCAAAAAGAAATATTTTTGTATAAATAGAAGTTGCATGTTTATCCATAAAACCAGTAATAAACCTAGATAATAAGCAAAGGTCAACGACCAGTGCTGGTTTTTATAGAGGTTGATTGGCTGAGCCCATTTAAGATCTTTCCTCGTTATTAATCCATAGAGAATAAATACCGGTAACAACCCTAGAAAAATGAAGAGGAACAGCCCTGGAATCAAAAAATCCGGGAAAGGCGAAAGTTCCAGTACGTCCAGGGGAATTCCCAATTTCATCCCGGAAGGATCTGTAAACATGGCCCATCCTGCGGGAATTGCACTTATAATTTGAAATGCTATCAAAACCATTAATAGGTACGTTGCGATTGTCTTTTTCATTTTATAAATTCTATTTGATTTTTATATAAATACCACATTCCCCACAACCCATATAAAATTATGATTGACAATGTAATTGGGAAGGATACATATTTTTCGGGATGTAGGATTATAACACTTTTTCCGACATGAATTGCATACAAATGCACCAATGGCCAATATACCGATATGGCACAACTGGCAAACAAGGCATAAATACCCCATTTGGTTCTTTTTAATAGGCCGATGATACCAAGAAGCAATAACGGAATATATGCTATTGTATCTGCAAATGCGAATCCTTTGGCAAAAGCAATCCCGACTTGGGTAACTTCTTCAACTGACTCCTGCAGGCCAAAGGCAACAGCAGCTTCATAATTGAATAATGAAAAGGTCTGGCCCACTAGTAAAAACAGGCTTAACAATATGCTTGTTAGAATAAGAGCCCAAAATCCAAATCCTCTTTTTTTTGACATATTTTTAATTTTTTACGAATTAGTTTTGTGCTGATAACCACTAGGAGCTACCAGGGTCATTTTTAATATCTCGTTTAATAATCCTAAAGGCTAGCCAGCGTATCAATCGTATCCCTGGACTAAAGAGAAACCAATATATCCGAAATTTACGGCGTGAATTATGGTCGGTTAATGCAACCCGTGTTTCCGTAGCCAAAAAAGTTAGGTTAGGTTTTATCTCACTAACCTCAATATTCCAAACAATTTTAGCAAAACCTGGTTTTGTAAAATTGATAAATTCTGGACCTGGGAGCCCTTCAAAGTTGACTTTAGCCAACCAGGGTTGTGTTAGCGCCCCCACCACCAATTCACGGTTGGGCACCTCTTCTAAGATCGACCAACCCAAATTTAAGGTTGATTCCAATAGGGGGCCAAATACCCCAGTGTTGTTTTTCCTATTTTGTCTTGAAGATACCCCGAACAGCAATTCACGGGTCGAGAAAATGGTGCGAATCATCCATGATCGGCTGAAATCAAAAGAGCGCATAGCATCATAAGCCCTTGAAGGAGAAGCACTAACCAAAGTACTTAGATGTTCCCGGTATTGAAAATTTGGCAAATATGTATCGATTAATTTCATATTAAAAATCCAGTGAACTAATCGCCGTAAGGGCAGCCTCTAAAAAAATGTATTCAATTTTATTATATAAATTCCACATACCTCATAGGCATGGTAAATAATAGCATATTAGTTGGCATCCACAATGCTGCCCGTGCCAGCTATGGTTGAGTTTATAGAAGGATTTCCTTTGTAATAGACACT
>JAHHKH010000468.1 GCA_018679695.1 Maribacter sp. | reverse complement strand
GTACAGTGCTGGCGGCCCTGGCTCGGTCAAATGGCTATCGAATTCATTAAAGGACGGTTTGAATACATGCATGAGTTCTCCGTTTTGTTCTAGAACAGGTTCCCAATCGATGCCATCATCCGACAGTGCCAAATTCACAAAAAGTTCACCCCAATACATATGGTATTTACCGTTTATTTTTTTCGCTATCAATCTGCCATCAACCAGTTCTGTAACTATGGAACCAGATTTGCTCCATATATCCAAGAATTTACCATCGTGGGCATTTTCAAAAACAGGTCCTTGTTTTATCCAGTTTTTGAGATTAGTCGAGGTCGCACTTGAGAGCCGTGCAACATCCTTGTTCCAACTCGTGTAGAGCATGATATAAGTACCATCAGGGGTTTCAACGATTCTAGGGTCTTCTATACCCCCTGGTTGGTCCCATTGGCTGAATGCATCGTTGTCAGGATAAAGAACGGGTTCTGGGAATTTGGTGAAATTAATACCATCGGTACTGTGTGCAAGACCAATTCTTGAAGTCCTTCCCCCCAAAATGGCAGCAGGATTGTCTTCGGCCCGGAACAACATGAAAACGGTATCATTTCTGACTATGGCGCCTGGATTGAACACATCGGCCTTCTGCCATTGCACTTCTTTTTTTGTTATTGGATCCATGAAGGTATAACTTGAATCTGCAACCATTATGGGATTGATTTCGGTTTTATTAAATCCGAGCATCCACTTTTCATTCGGTGCGTCATTTTTTGAGGTCGTAGTTGATTTTTCTTGTTTACACGATAATAGGCTTATTGTGGCAACAATTAGAAATAGTGCTCTTAAATTCATAATATTTTCATTTAAATTCGGTGACTTTGGTTATTAACGAAACAAAGAAATATATGTATCTTGAGCTTTCGTTTTTATTATCTTTTAAAGATAAAGGAATCAAGGTTTCAACAAGAAGAATGGGTAGATTTATTTTATTTTGTAGTTTGATTTTAATTGTGGGTTGCAAAGAGCAAAAAACTACAAAAAGCCCTGAATCTTTAGAAAGTGTTGTAACCATTGATAGCGTGGTTAATAAAAAAGAAGTGGAGAAGAAATTCAGGAACTTTGAAGGAATGGCCGACACTACCTTTATACGCCTAGCTGATTTTAGCGATGGTTTTGCTTATGACTTACGTTATGCGACCAAAAATAATTTCTTAAAAGCGCAAGTTTATGAGTGTGCCGAATGCTATACACGGGTAAAAACCGCGAAGGCACTGATTAAGGCGAATAAGGAATTCAAGGAGAAAGGGGTAAAGATCAAATTCTACGATTGTTACCGGCCAAATTCTGTGCAATATAAAATGTGGGAGATCGTGCCCAATCCCCAGTATGTAGCAAATCCGGTGAAAGGCTCCATCCATAATAAGGGAGGTGCCGTTGATATAACACTGGTTACGCTTGATGGGGAGGAGTTGGATATGGGGACCGATTTTGATTACTTTGGGAAAAGGGCCTATCATGATAATATTGATTTGCCCCAGGAAATTTTGGATAATAGAAAATTATTAAAGGAAACCATGGAAAAACATGGCTTTTGGTCTATACGAACAGAGTGGTGGCATTACAATTTGTCCGCAGGATCCAATGACAAAGTAGCCGATTTTAAATGGGATTGTACAACAGCTAATCAATAACATATGCGAGTAGTGTTTTTATTTTTTTTCATGTTAGTAAGTGGGATTTATGCCCAAGATACCATCATTCCGCTATGGCCTAAGAATAGCATTCCCAATCAAATCCCTTCCTCAGAGAAAGAGGTTTTGGTAAGAGGGGATGATCTTGATAGAATCAGTAAGGTCCAGGAACCTTCAATCGAAGTATATCTGCCGGCCAAAGCAAATGCAAATGGTCAGGCAATGCTAATTTTTCCAGGTGGAGGATACCAAATATTGGCCTATGATTGGGAAGGAACCGATATTGCCAAATTTCTGAACGGAAAAGGAGTTGCAGGAATAGTGGTCAAATATCGCATGCCATCATCGGTTTCCCAAAAAGACAAACACTTGGTCCCTTTGATCGATGCGCAACGTGCCATGCGTTTGGTAAGAAGTATGG
>JAHHKH010000449.1 GCA_018679695.1 Maribacter sp. | reverse complement strand
GATCATTGCACTTATCAATTAGATTTTCATTTATAGGCTTCAGGCATTTTTCGAATTTTAACTGCACTTTCAAAACCACTTCCTAAATACAACAAGTTGGTTTCAGTAAACGGTTTGCCTATAAAGGTTAAACCAATAGGTTCACCAGTGGTTTTATAACCCATAGGAACAGTCAAAGCCGGATATTTGGCGACTGCAGCATAACTTGCATGATAATTGTTTATTGAAAGGATAGCATCCAACCCATACTTATCCATTGCTACATCAAAAAAAGTACGTCCGTTTTTTTTCAAGTTGGTCTTAATTTCTTCCAAAGCTTCGACAGAAGTGGAATCAGCCAAGATTCCTTCGAACAAAGCTTGGCCATAAGGAATTCTTACTAGAGAATCAGCAGCATTGAATTGCACCAGCTCGGCAATGGATTTTATCTTGACCTTTTCAGGATTGGAATGTGCAGATAAATACTTTGGCAAATCGTTTTTCATGTCTATATTCAGGATACTTCGAAAGCCTTCCATCTCTACCTTTGGTGGGGTAAATTCAATTATCTCTGCTCCCAGGCCCCGTATTTTTTCGATAGTGGCTGAGTAAATAGAATCGCTATCCAACAATGATTTAAAGACTCCAAAACGCTTTCCTTCCAAAGAAAAATGGATTAATGATGCAGTGGTGATACTGTCTTGAAAAGCCACAGAAGCAGGGTCGGTTTCATCCTTTCCCAACATAGCCGATAATAAAATAGCATTATCGCGCACATTCTTGGTCATTGGGCCAGGCGTATCCAACGTACTGGAAATAGGCACAATACCCGAACGACTCAGCAAACCAATCGTAGGTTTCAATCCTACAACAGAATTTTGGCTGCTCGGAGACAATATAGAACCAGAGGTTTCTGTGCCCACCGCAGCCACAGCAAAATTGACCGCAACCGATGTTCCGCTGCCTGAACTAGAACCTCCTGTTTCGAAAATTCGTCTTCCATATGGATTCAAGGTCTGACCACCATATGCACTATAACCAACTGGGCATCCACTACAAAGAAAATAAGCCCATTCACTCATATTTACTTTACCTAAAATCAGTGCACCGTTCTTTTTCAATTGCTTCACGATAAAGGCATCCTCGACTACATTATCTATCAATGCAAGTGATCCAGCGGTAGTGTTCATACCTTGAGTGTTGATATTATCCTTCAAAAGAATAGGCATGCCATAAATAGGATGTTTGCCGCTAGGCTCTAAACCATTTGTCTTCATCCTATCCAATTCCCTGGCCTGTTCCACAACTTCCTTGTCTAAAGCTATAACAGTATTCAGGGTGGTAGTATTATCCAATTCATATTTGTAAATGCGATATAGATAGAAAAGTACTAGTTTTTCATAGGTCAGTTTTCCTTGGTCAATACTTTGCCTTAAATCAAAAATATTCTGCTCTAGGACTATAGGTTTAATCGTTTCATATTCAGATTCGGTCATTTTTAATACCTCATCATTCAGGGCAAGAAAAATGTCGTTCTTATCCAACACCTTGGACTGAATAAGCCTATAACGCATTCTTTCTATTGGATGATCTTTATTCGCCGCTACTTCAGCGGAATCATTGTAAGGCTGCCATAATACAGCTTCTTCTACATTGCTGTTGCTTGTGTTCTCTTTACAAGAGAAGAAAGCAAGAAATAGCGTTAGTAAAACCACTATTTTTTTAATTACAATATGATTTTTAGTATCCATTTATAATCGGTCTGTCCAAAGGTCGATATTCTTCTGGTTCATTCGAACAAACTCATCCTTATCTTCTTTGGCAGCTAATTGCATTGATTTTTTTGCAGAGTAAATCGCAGCTTTGTAATCTCCCAACGCAGCTTCAACCAAAGACTTTACACGATGAAAATAATAAGTATCACCTCCTATTTCAATGGCCAATTTCAGATATTTCAATGCGATTTCATGTTTGATGTTCTGCTCTTGATAATATCTGGCTGCTTCATAATACGTCTGTGCAGATGGTTTTTTGGACAGTTTTCTTGTGATCTCCAATTCCATAAGTTTGCCGGTGTCGATCCCAATTGGGATTTTAATTTCGGTGTTCGCCCAGTGCCAAACAAGATTGAGTGCATTATGGTTTATATCATCGAAAGTAATTAGGAAGTTCTCTTGAAACAATTTGGTTCTGCCTGGAACAACCTTTATCCTTAGGGCATCTTCCATTGGATCGTAGTCTTTTCTTCCATCACCCCAATGTGTTGTGT
>JAHHKH010000444.1 GCA_018679695.1 Maribacter sp. | reverse complement strand
TGCATGAGGAATGGCATAGTGCACATGCAGCAAATCGATTCCGAACAACTTTACTGTATCCACCAATTTACTTGATAAGGCCAATTCATAAGGCTGATAATGGAATAAAGGATATTCAGGGACATGGACCTCATGAAAATGAACCCTATGGCTCAAAAGGTCTAAACGAACCGGTTGACGATAGGTGACAAAATGCACTTCATGGCCCCTATCGGCCAAAGCTATCCCGAGTTCTGTAGCTACTACACCACTACCGCCAAATGTTGGGTAACAAACAATCGCTATCTTCATTGTCCAAATTTAGTCAAATCGAGTGGTATGTCGATATCCCATTGTTTTATTTACAAAAAGTTTAAGAAGTTGTCTATTTTAAATAAAGAAAATGAAGTTTTTTCAACTAAATGACGTAGAGATTCAATTGACTGGAAAATCTTCGAAATTTGGGAATTTGAGCGTTAATTGACAATAGCATCGTAAATGGCTTGCTGAATTCTCGTTCTTAACCCAGATTTGACTAAAAGTGTATTCGTTGCGGAAGGATAGGTTCTGTTGGACAGAAATACATATACAAGCTCTTCATCAGGGTCTGCCCAGGTATAGGTCCCAGTAAACCCGCTATGTCCAAAACTTTTCCGTGAAACACAGCCACAGGTAGGTCCCTTTTCCTTTAATTGTGGCTTATCGAAACCAACTCCTCTCCTGACGTTTTTATCACAGAAGTAACAGGTGTTGAATTTTTTAATCGTTCTTGAATCCAGGAAATCCTTACCTCCATATTCTCCTCCTTGCAGGTACATTTGCATGATCTTGGCAACATCATTGGCATTGCTAAAAAGCCCAGCATGGCCCCCTACTCCACCCTGCATTGCCGCTCCCATATCGTGAACAAAGCCTTGTACGGTCTGATATCGATAATACTTATCTTCCTCTGATGGGATAATCCTATTCTTAGGGAATTTATCCAAGGGATTAAAACTTGTTTGAAATGCCCCTAAAGGTTTATATAGAAAATCATCGGCCAACTTATCCAATCCTTTATTGTAAATCTTTTCAATATACTTTTTCATGACATAATAGGCCACATCGCTATAGCGGTATCGGTTTGATTTAAGTGCTTGACGGCCTATTCTATTATAGATTGAATCATTATAGGCATCGGTTAAAAAAAGATTGTCTGTTACTTTAATTGAAAAACCATCTAATGGTTTATTTCTATAAAATTCAGGCGAAGGTTTTCTTTTCTTATCCAGAGTACTTACATAAAAAGCAATCCATGCCGGTAATCTACCGTAATGGGATAGGGCCTTTAGAACAGTAACATTCTTCAATTCGGTTTCAGCATATTCAGGAATTAAATCTTGGAAGGTGTCATCCAATGCGATTTTTCCACTTTCCTCCATTTTCATTATTAAGGGAAGAGTTGCTAAGATCTTGGTAATTGAGGCTAAATCATAGATATGTTCTGGGGTGACATTCTCCTCAGATGTATAGGTAGGTTTTCCAAACCCTTTATTATAGATAACTTTTCCTTTTCGAGCAATAAGTATTTGTGCCCCGGGGTACATCAGGGAATCCAATCCATCTTTGACCAACTTATCAACTTGTGCCAACTTTTTGGAACTAAAACCCACACGCTCGGGTATGCTATATCCCAAACGCTTCAAGGAACCTATTTGAACGTTTGTCCCTACTGGAAAATCAGTATGGGCAGAAACAGGCAATACACCCTTGGCGTCAATTGCACCAAAAACCAATTGGGCAGCTTTTTGTTGGGCGATTTCACTATTTTGATAAGCAACAAGGACTCCATCTATATTCTTAAAAGATTCAATATCCAGTAAAACAAAAGGCTTTGCAAAGACCGTTAAAATTAGGTTTGAAGTACGTTCATTGGCAATCTCCTCTAACCAGTTAAGTTCCTTCTCACTGAATTTATAGGGCTTCCATGGACTTTCATTGCTCTTGTGATGACCAATTATCACTAAATTAAAATCCTTCAGTTTAGTTTTAAGAGTGGCAATATCCTTGCCATTAACTTGGGTAACCTTAGCGTATTTATTCAATTCCTTAATGAAAGGCGTGCTGTTGTCATCACCGAATTTAACATAGGCAATCTTCTTATTCTCCAACTTTTTGATCCCCATGAGGTAAAATTTGTTTTTCACAACCGTCAATGCATTTTCAATAGCTTCTTCATGGATTAAATCACTTTGAACGGAATTCAGTTCGGCATATAAATTATTGATTTTAATGGGTTTATACTTGTTCAATCCTACCTTATATTTGGCAAGTAGTATCTTTTTTACAGAATTGGATAATCTTTTTTCGGTAATTCTTCCTCTGTTATAGGCCTTTAACAACTTCTCTTTCGCTGCAGCAACTTCAGTGGGCATTAACAGCATATCGTTCCCTGCCAAAAATGCAGCAAGCTCTACATCACCATCTTTCCCATGATTGGTGACACCTTTCATATTCAATGCATCTGTAAACACCAAGCCATTGAATCCCATCC
>JAHHKH010000433.1 GCA_018679695.1 Maribacter sp. | reverse complement strand
CACTTATAGTATAGATATCCCACAAATAGGCATTATTTAGGGAACATAACGAAGTATCCTAGTTGCCTTTTAGTTCCTTTCTCTCTTACCATCTTATCATTCCAAGTGTCATTTGCAGTATTCGTACCAATTACCAAAATGTAATCAATGGGTTCAGGGAATTAGAACATCCTGATCACCTTGCCTAATCGTTACCTATTCACTTGATAACAAAAAAAGCTTCAGTATGTTGAATACAAAAACCGTTTGTCTGCCTTGATCACATTTTATTTGAGGCTTTTTGGTTTTAAAGGGATTTATGTTATTTTAGTTACAGCAACAGAAAAACCCATGGTCGGCTTAAAACCCAAAAAAGGAAAATTATTGATCGCTGAACCTGCCCTTACCGGTGATGTGTCGTTCAATAGGTCTGTAGTTCTATTAGCCGAACACAATGAGGAAGGATCAGTTGGCTTTATTCTTAATAAACCTTTGGAATATAATATCAATGACCTGGTCACCGAGATCGTTATTCCGCTACAAGTATATAACGGGGGGCCTGTTGAACAGGATAACCTCTATTTTATTCATAAGGTTCCACATCTTATTGACAATAGTATCGAAATATCCGATGGTATTTATTGGGGTGGTGATTTTGAAAAGACCGTACGCCTGATTAATGAAGAAGTAATTTCAGAGGAGGATATTCGTTTCTTTTTAGGCTATTCGGGCTGGTCATCGCTGCAGTTGGATGAGGAACTCTCGTCCAAATCATGGATAGTGGTCACCAATGAAGATGAAAGTAGTATTATACAAAAATCATCTGCTGCTTTTTGGAAGGAAAAAATGGTTGAACTTGGTGGCAATTACCTTCTTTGGTCCAATGCACCTGAAAACCCCAGTTTGAATTAGGTTAGTCTGGCAACGGCATTCAACTTACCCAACAAATTCCTGGCAACTGTATTCCTATAATCCTTTTTTCTGTATTTGGTTATGGGCTGAATACCAACTATTGTGTTCGTGATAAAAAGTTCGTCTGCCTTTTGCAGTTCAAAGGGAGAAATAGACGCTTCCGCCAAGGTGAATTCCTCAATGTTATTTATCACCCCCATAAGTTTATTGCGTATGATCCCATTTAAACATCCATCGGCAATAGGTGGTGTCTTAATAATGCTGTCCTTCACCAAAAAGAGATTGCCATTCAATGCCTCCACCACACTTTTGTTCGTATTCAGCAACATGCAATTTTGATAGTTGTTCTCCTTGGCGAAGATGCTCCCAACCACATTCAGGATCCTGTTATTGGTCTTGAGCGTGGAAAGCAAATCAGGATTAACAAAAAAATCCTTGAACAATTCCACTTCGTAGGGGCTGTCGTCGATGGTATAAAAAGGGGAATCCAATGCAGTTGTATCAATCAGATACGAAACATCGTTGGTGACGGGAGTATATATTCCCCCTTTCTTTCTAAAAACCGTTAAGCGAACCCTAGCGGGTTGCGCATCAAGGTTGTTCGCTTTTAATAGGGTACGTATCTGTTTTTCTAGGAATTCCATTGTAAAATCCATTGGGATTTCCATACGGAGTATACGCATAGAGGACATTAACCTCAGATAATGTTCTTCCCAAAAAAATAATTTCCCTCCTACTGCCCTGATGGTTTCGAAAACAGCATCGCCATAACGCAATGCCCTATTTTCGTGATTCAGATAATAGGTTTCGTTGGAAAGGTGTTCGCCGTCAAAATTTATCATAAAAAAAGCCCTGAATGTTTCATCAGGGCCAAATATACTGTATAATACTATGTTGTTTTTATTTAGAGCCCAAAACCTGCTTTAAGTCAGAGACCTGGTTTTCCCAGAGCATCTTGGCCTCGTCCAGCTCATCCTCCTCGGCGAAATCGGTAATGAAGAGTGAAACATCCTTGGTTATCTCATCAACGATGATCTTCATTTCAAAATACGTATCGTCATCATTTTCTTCCCAGGCGAATTTTACGAATTCATCGCTCTTGCGCTTTAATAATTTTGCTTCTTCCTCTGCACCGTCCCAAATAAAACTGAATAGTTCTCCCCTTGAGTTTACATTATCCGCGAACCACTCCGAAAGCCCGGAAGGGGTAGAAAGATATTGGTACAACAACTGGGGTGATGATTGTATAACAAATTCAATTTCAAACTTAATCTTATCGCTCATTACGATTTGGTATTTATTATGGGCAATATATATATTTCTAAATGATAAAAAAATTAAAACAGATATAATATTTTTTGGCAATTGAATGTTGAAGAACATAAAATTAAACTTTATATTTGCAGCCGTTTTAAACTATAGGGCGAGGTAGCTCAGCTGGTTAGAGCGTCGGATTCATAACCCTGAGGTTGACATAGTGAAAAATAGCATTTGGCGTGGTAGCTCAGCTGGTTAGAGCGTTGGATTCATAACCCAGAGGCCGGGGGTTCAAGTC
>JAHHKH010000425.1 GCA_018679695.1 Maribacter sp. | reverse complement strand
ATCTATATAGAGCCGTCAATAAAACAAGTACTCTTGAACCGCAGGAAGTTGGACTATATTCGAAAGTTAGAAACCGAGATAATAGATGAAGCAATCAAAGAAAAAGAATTCGAAGTCTATGTACAAGACAAATAAGATTACCGTTTTACTAGTATTTTTATGTTTTACCGGCATCGCCCTTTCCCAGGTGCCTGAGGAAATTCCCGATACACAAATTGAACCTCCCCAACCTGAACTTCAGGCCGATAGGGGTATCGTAAAAGACTCGACCACAAAATTCAAGAAATTAAAACTTGACGGTATAGCCGCCGTGGTAGGGGATTATGTTATTTTGGAATCGGATATTGAGAAAACCTTGATCGATCTTAAAAGTCAAGGGGCTATGACCGAAGACATTACAAGATGTGGTCTATTGGGCAAATTGATGGAAGACCGTTTATATGCCCACCAAGCAGTGCAGGATAGCTTGCTGGTTTCCGACGACGAGGTGAATATGACGACCGAAAGACAAATACAGTCATTTGTTGCACAAATGGGTACTATGGATAAATTACTCAAGTTTTATAAAAAGGAAAGTGAAGCGAGTTTAAGGGAGGATATCAATAAAATCAATAAGTTGAGAATGCTTTCCGAAAAAATGCAAAATAGCATTGTTTCGGAAATAGAGATTACCCCCGAGGAGGTTCGGCAGTTTTTCAATAAGATTCCTGAGAACGAAAGACCCGTATTTGGTGCCGAAATGGAGATTTCCCAAATTGTGAAACAACCCAAGGCCACTGAAGCTGAGAAGCAAAAGGTAATTGACAAATTAAATGGGATTAAAGCTGATGTTGAGGATAACGATGCTAAATTCAGTGTAAAGGCCATTTTATATTCACAGGATCCAGGCTCAAAATCCAAGGGTGGTTTTTATAGTATAACAAAGGACACAGGTTTTGACAAAACGTTTAAGGATGTTGCTTTCAGTCTTCAAGAAGGGGAAGTATCCGAGCCTTTTGAAACAATGTTTGGGTTCCATTTAGTTTATATTGAAAAAATCAGGGGTCAAGAATTGGATTTGCGCCATATCTTGATTACCCCGGAAATTTCGCAGGAATCTTTGGATGAGGCCAAAAGTGAGTTGGATAGCATACGTAAACATATTGCAGAGGGCAAATATACCTTCGCAGAGGCTGCCCAAAATTTTTCGGATGAAAAAGAAACCAAATTTGATGGAGGACTTTTACGAAATCCGATTACCTATGATTCGAGATTTGAATTGACCAAAATGGATCCAACACTTTATAATCAAGTTAGAAATCTAAAGGATAATGAAATTTCATATCCTATCTTGGAACAAGATCCCAGGGGAGGTGGGCCAAAATACAAACTCTTGAATGTTACCAATAGGTATGATGAGCATGTAGCGGATTTTGCCAAGGATTATACCAGAATTCAACAATTAGCACTTACCGAGAAACAATATAATGCCATTAAAAAGTGGATGCGCGAGCATATTGATGAGACCTATATTAGTGTTAACGAGTCTAATAAAAACTGTGATTTTGCCAACAACTGGGTAAAGGAATAATTCATGTCAGACGTAAACGCCATAAATAATTTAGTCGAAAAACATGCTGCTTTAAAACGGGAAATAGCGAAGGTCATTATTGGACAAAAAGATGTTATAGACCTCATACTTTTATCTATTTATACTGGTGGTCATTCCTTATTGATCGGTGTTCCGGGATTGGCGAAAACTTTAATGGTAAATACCATAGCCCAAACTTTGGGCCTCGATTTCAAAAGAATACAATTTACCCCGGATTTAATGCCCAGTGATATCTTGGGTAGTGAAATTTTAGATCAGAACCGAAATTTCAAATTCATCAAGGGCCCTGTATTTTCGAATATCATTTTGGCCGATGAAATAAACAGGACTCCCCCTAAAACACAGGCCGCTTTGTTGGAGGCAATGCAGGAAAGAGCTGTGACCATTGCCGGGAAACAACATAAGTTGGAACTGCCATATTTTGTGCTGGCCACACAAAACCCAATTGAACAAGAAGGCACATATCCCCTACCAGAGGCGCAGTTAGACCGTTTTATGTTCGCCATAGAATTGAAATATCCTTCTATCGAAGAGGAAATCGCCGTTGTTAAGGCAACTACCTCCGATGATACGGTTATCATAAATGCGTTGTTCAATGCCGAGGAAATTTTGGAAGTACAACACTTGATACGTCGTATACCTGTGCCTGATAACGTAGTTAATTATGCGGTTACCTTGGTAAATAATACCAGGCCTAATTTGGAATCGACTCCAGATTTTGTAAAGCAATACTTAGATTGGGGAGCTGGACCCAGGGCCTCTCAAAACCTCATTTTGGGCGCAAAGGCCCATGCTGCCATCAATGGTAAGTTTTCACCTGATATCGAG
>JAHHKH010000418.1 GCA_018679695.1 Maribacter sp. | reverse complement strand
AATCCAAATTTGGTGGCTATGTTTACTTGGTTCTTAAAAGGATTTAAAGCCTTTCCTACCAATTGTTCATTAAAGTAGGGTCCGTACACTTCGGCAGTATCAAAAAAGGTTACCCCCATTTCTACGGCTTTTCGGACGACTTGTATCATTTCCTTTTCGTCCTTCGCAGGGCCATATCCAAAACTCATCCCCATACAACCAAGACCGATTTCTGATACTTTCAGATTCTTTCCTAATGTTCTTGTTTTCATTTTTTATTTTTTAAAGATTATCCCAATCAGTTCATTTTGTTTTTAACTTTACGGATAAAAATAGTGGCCGAAATCTTGTTCCCTATTATCGGTTTGATACAAAAGTAGTGGGTCAAAAACCAAATAGGCTTACCCAAATTACGGTTATACCTACCACTATTACGGATTTTCCAATAACCGTTTGAATTACTGGTAATCAATGGCTTATCTTTAACAAAAAATTAGAGGTTAATGAAAAATGTACTGCACATCGACACCGTTGGAGATTACCTTAATTTGAGAAAACAAGAGGTGTTGCACCCTCTAGTGGGTATTGTTGATTTTGAGGACGTAAACAAAGAAGGCTACGAAAACAAAGACTATGATGCCTTCCATTATAATTGCTATGCTGTTTTCTTGAAGGATGCCAAGGGATGCAAAATGCATTACGGAGGGAAGCCATACGATTATGATGAGGGAACCCTTGTCTTTATGGCTCCCGGTCAAACCATTGAATTAAGCGGTTTTGACCCTGATTATGTGCCCAAGGGGTATGCAATACTATTCCACCCTGATTTATTGATAGGTACGGAATTGGGAAAAAAATTACATAGCTATAGTTTTTTCTCCTATTCAAGCAACGAAGCACTCCATCTTTCCAATAAAGAACGAAAAGTGATTCTAAGTTTGATCGAAAAAATACAGTTTGAGTTGGAACAAAACTTGGACAAGCACAGTAAAAAGTTGATCGTAGCCAACATTGAACTCTTTTTGGATTATTGCACTCGTTTTTATGATAGACAATTCATTACACGAGAGGTAGAAAATATAAGTTCTTTGGAGAGATTCGATGTTTTGTTGAGCCAGTACTTTTCATCCGATAAACCGCAAAAGCATGGCACTCCAACTGTGGGTTACTTTGCGGATCGCTTGCACCTTTCGCCCAACTATTTTGGAGATTTGGTGAAAAAGGAAACGGGAAAATCTGCCCAAGAGTACATCCAGAACAAGCTGATAGAAGTTGCTAAGGAACGCGTATTTGACCCATCAAAATCTTTAAGTGAGATAGCATATGAATTAGGGTTTAAATATCCACAACATTTCACAAGGCTCTTTAAACAAAGGGTAGGGCACTCGCCTAGTGAATTTCGGAATTTGAACTGATTCTTCAGTTAAAAAGGAAATAGGATTGAGAATAGGGTTCTTTTTATTTTCACACTCATTTTTTCAAAACTACAATTCTTTAAAATGGCCATTTTACGGCACAAACAAAATACCCTAAAAAAATATCTCATCGTAGTTCCATTTGCGGTTCTTTTTAGTAGTTCTGGTAATTCGCCTTTTGCGGAACTAAATGTCTTAACGAAGATTTGGCACAAGATATAAATCTAGCACCCTACGGGCGCTTTTCTGTGGATAGGGAGAAGAAAGAACATCGTGAAATTCTAACGTTTTTTAGCCCAATCAAATACCATTATTCACTCGATAGCTGCCCGAAAATTTCGTCTTGGTATTCATCCATTTTGCTTTTTCTCAAATTGGCTAGGTATGCTTGGGTCGTGCTAATCCGTTTATGACCCAACATTTGGGAAATTGCGGTAAGGGGAATTCCCATTTCATTTGCGCCAGAAGCAAATGAGTGGCGCGCGGCGTAACTTGTTATATTTTCTTCTATTCCTGCAAATGCGGCAAGCTTTTTCAAATTATCGTTATAACGTTTTCTGGCCCAAACAATTTGATTATAACTTTCGATTGGATTTTCACTTTTGACAACATCCAATAGATACTCAGTTTTTTTCTTTCCCTCAGTAAAATATGATAACAACGGATTAAGTTGGTCATGGATTTTAATATTGTAAGGTTGATCTGTTTTTTTACGGGAGTATTTGATGCGACCGTCAACAATGTTGGACAACTTTAAATG
>JAHHKH010000400.1 GCA_018679695.1 Maribacter sp. | reverse complement strand
TGGCAAAATCCAAAATCTGTTCCCTTGAAAATGATAATAACGGCCTGGCAATTATCGCTGTTTTAGCCGGAATACCTGTCAACCCTTTAATTCCTGTTCCACGGGAAAGATTTATTAGGAAAGTTTCCAGGTTGTCATCGGCATGATGTGCAGTCACTAAGGTCTTGATCTGCTGTTGTTCCAACAATTCAGTGAACCACTTGTACCGCAAATCCCTTGCGGCCATTTGCACAGAAATCTTTTGATTGTTCGCATGTTCTACTGTTTCGAAGTCCCTGGCAAAAAACGATTTATTCAATTTTCTCGCTAATTCCCTGACGAATTGTTCATCTTTTTCACTTTCACTGCCCCTAAGCTTAAAATTGCAATGGGCCATAGAAAAATCCAGTTTACTTTGGTAACAGAGATGGGCAAGAACAACACTATCCATTCCCCCACTACAGGCCAGCAAAAATCTATTTTGCAGAAGTTCTGTAATATGATCGTGGATATGTTTTTTAAATTCCTCTAGCACGTCCCAAAATTACTTAAAGTTGTGCCCTTAGCCAATTATGGATTGTAAGCAATACCTCTTCTTTACAACTATCATGATGAAGTTCATGGTAGCCACCTTCAAACAACTTCAATGTGGTGGCATTACTATTTCCATGAAATTCAGCGGTTCCGTTGAAATCAATAATTGTATCTCCAGTACCGTGGACCAAAAGCGTATTTACGCTTAACTTTGATGCATTGGTAATGGCCCAATCCCCGGCTTCAATTATGGGTAATGAGAACATGGGGCTTACCTTATCATGAATCAAAGGATCTGCCTTATAGCGCTCAACTTCTTGCGATATCCTTGAGATGCCGTTCGGGTCTAATCCTGAAGGCAAAGTTATAGATGGCCATATATTCAACATTACCCGTCCAAAGATCATTTTCCATTTTGGAGGCTGAAAAGCCAATCGTAAATAAGGACTTGAGGCAATGACCCCACTTAATTTAGTCTTATTTCGCAAGGCGTAATTCAAGACCAGATTCCCACCCATGCTATGCCCGTACAAGAAATGTGGTAATTGGGGAAACATGGATTTTGCCTTTTCAAGGACTTCATCCAACAATCGTAATAAAGCTTCGTAACTTGGGCAGTGCCCCCTTTTACCACTTGACTTTCCATGACCGAAATTGTCATAAACAAATACCGCAAGTCCTACTTCTAATAACATTGGAACCAAATTTTCTTGATAACGTCCTGAATGTTCCCCAAAACCATGTACCAATATCACAAAGCCCTTGACCTTTTTAGGTAGTACGTACCCTGCATAAATATTGATGTTTTTTGAACTTAACTTGAACTCTTGCAGCTGCATATCGTAAATTTAATCTTTCATCCTAATTATTGGAAGTTCGAATCCTCAAGAACTTCTCGCATGGCTTTGGCTTTCAATAAGCATTCCTCATATTCAAATTCCGGCAGCGCCTTCGCCGTCAAGGCACTACCCACGGCATAGGAAACATATGCATTGGTTGCATTGTATAAAATACTGCGTATGACCACATTAAAATCGAAATCGTCATTAGGGTTAAAATACCCGACAGCACCACTTTATAACCCTCTTTTGAAAGCTTCCAATTCTTCTATTATCTTCATTGCAGAAACTTTCGGAGCCCCTGTCATGCTTCCCATAGGAAATGTTTCCCTGATTATTTCAACCGGATTTTTGTCTTTATCGACTTTGCTAGTTACGGTGGATATCATCTGATGTACCTGCTCATAGGTATAGACCTCACATAGTTCTTTAACCTTCACAGATCCCTTTATAGCGCTTTTAGACAGATCATTCCGTACCAAATCAACGATCATAATATTTTCAGCCCTTTCTTTTGGGTCTTCTTTTAGACGCTGTTTCAAGGCAGCGTCTTCTTTGGCATTAAGTGACCTTCTAGAGGTCCCCTTAATAGGTTGCGAGATGATTTCATTACCTTCCTTTCTTAAATATCGTTCGGGTGAAGCCGAGAGGAGAAATTTATCATTATATCGTAAGAATGTTGCAAATGGTGCTTTCGAAATGGAATTTAATTTTTGATAGGTGCGCAGTGGATCAATACTGGTATTTTCTGCATAAAACTCCTGGCAAAAATTAGCTTCATAAATATCCCCGCGATGAATATGTCGTAACATTTCATCGGCACGCCTAAAATATTCATCCTTAAAA